>NZ_DAORSQ010000042.1:0-16629 GCF_035443605.1 Actinotalea sp.
GAGCTCAAGCGCATCCAGACCGAGGTGGGGCTCACCTTCATCCACGTCACGCACGACCAGGAGGAGGCCATGACGATGGCCGACACGGTCGCGGTGATGAACGAGGGCCGGATCGAGCAGATGGGCTCGCCCGCGGACCTCTACGAGCTGCCCCGCACGGCGTTCGTCGCCAACTTCCTCGGCCAGTCCAACCTGCTGCGCGGCACGGTGCTCGACTCGGGCAAGCTCACCATCGGGGTGGACATCGGCGGGGGCCGGGTCCGGGTGCCCACGCCCCGCGCGGTGAGCACCAGCGGCACGGTGCTCGTCGGCGTGCGGCCGGAGAAGCTTCACCTGGTCCCCGCGGACGAGGACGTCCCGGCCGGCACCAACGTCGTGGGGCCCGGCACCGTGACGGACGTGTCGTTCACCGGGGTGAGCACGCAGTACCTCGTGGAGATCCCCGGTCACGGCACGATGAGCGTGTTCGTCCAGAACATCCTCGGCGGCATCGGCGCCCGCGTGGGCGACCAGGTGCGCCTGGCCTGGGCGATCAAGCACACCTTCGGCCTGGACGGCTCGGACGACGTCAGCGCCGGTGCCGTCGACCTCGACGGGGACGTGTAGTGAGCGTCCTCGCCGGCCTGGGCGGAGCGGCACCCGCCGCCGTCGCGCCCACCCGCCGCGCCCGGAGCGGCGCCTACCTCCTGCTCGCCCCGGGGATGGCCTACCTCGGGCTGTTCTTCGTCGTGCCGGTGGTCGCACTGCTCGCCACGTCGCTCTACGTCCCCGTCCCGGGCGGCGACGTCGGCCAGTTCCAGCCGGCCTTCGAGTGGCGCAACTACGTCGAGGCCGTGACGACCTACTGGCCGCAGATGGTCCGCTCGTTCTCCTACGCGCTCATCGCGACGGTCGCGGCGCTGCTCATCGGCTACCCGATGGCCTACGTCATCGCCGTGCGCGCGCGGGGCCGGACGTTCCTGCAGGGCATGCTCCTCGTGCTGGTCATCGCGCCGTTCTTCACCAGCTTCATCCTGCGCACGATCGCGTGGAAGCAGATCCTCGCCGACGAGTCGCTCGTCGTGGCGGTCATGCGGGCGGTCTCGCTGCTGCCGCCGGACGGCCGTCTCACCGCGACGTCGTTCGCCGTCGTCTCCGGTCTGACATACAACTTCCTGCCGTTCATGACCCTGCCCATCTACGCCAGCCTCGAGCGGCTGGACCCGCGGCTCATGGAGGCCGGCGCGGACCTGTACGCCAACGGCCCGACGACCTTCTGGAAGGTCACGCTGCCCCTGTCGATGCCGGGCGTGGTCTCCGGCACCCTGCTGACCTTCATCCCCGCATCGGGCGACTACGTCAACTCCGTGCTGCTCGGCAACAACACGACCACGATGATCGGGCAGGCCATCGACTCGCGGTTCTTCAAGGTGAGCGACTACCCGACGGCCGCGGCGCTGTCCGTCATCCTCATGGTGGCCATCCTGGGCCTGGTCAGCGCGTACGTGCGGCGCGCCGGGACGGAGGACCTCCTGTGAGCGCCGTCGTCGGGACCGCCACGCCCACCAGGAGCACCGGGACGACCCGGCGCCCGCGCTGGCGCCTCGGCGAGATGATCGTGCCGGTCTTCGCGGCGCTGGCGTTCGTCTACCTGCTCGTGCCGATCGCCTACACGGTCGCGTTCTCGTTCAACGACGCTGGCCGCACCAACCTCGTGTGGCGCGGGTTCACCCTGGACAACTGGGCCAACCCGTGCGGCGCACCGCGCGTCTGCGAGGCCTTCGTCAACTCGCTGCAGGTCGGGGCGATCGCCACCGTGGTCTCGACCGTGCTCGGCACGCTCATCGCGCTGGCGCTGGTGCGCTACCGGTTCCGCGGCCGCGCGCTCGCCAACCTGCTGATCTTCCTGCCGATGTCCACCCCCGAGGTGGTGCTCGGCGCGGCCCTGCTCGCGCAGTTCCTCAGCCTGCGGATCAACCCCGGGTTCACCACGGTGGTCGTCGCGCACGTGATGTTCTGCATCAGCTTCGTCGTCGTGACCGTCAAGGCGCGGGTGGCCAGCCTGGACCCCCGGCTCGAGGAGGCGGCAGCCGACCTCTACGCCGGCCCCTTCCAGGCCTTCTGGCGCGTGACCTTCCCGCTGCTGCTGCCCGGCATCGCCGCCGCCGCCCTGCTGGCGTTCTCGCTGAGCTTCGACGACTTCATCATCACGAACTTCAACTCGGGCAGCTTCGTCACGTTCCCCAAGTTCGTCTACGTCTCGGCCACGCGCGGCATCCCGCCGCAGGCCAACGTCATCGGGTCGGCCATGTTCGCCCTCGCGCTGCTGCTCGTCATCGGCGCGCAGGTGGTCGGGTCAGCCCGACGACGCCAGCACCGCTGACCCACCGAAGGAGCACGCATGCGGATCCTCGTCGTCGGCAGCGGGGGCGTCGGGGACGCCGTCGCCAGGATCGCCGCGCGCAGGGACTTCTTCGACCTGCTCGTCATGGCGGACCACGACCTCGCGCGCGCCGAGCGGACGGTCGCGGCGGTCGTGGCCCACCCCGACTCGCGCGCACCCGAGCGCTTCGTGGCCGCGCGCGTGGACGCCTCGGATGCTGCCGCGGTCACCGCCCTGGCGCGCGAGCACGGCGTCACGCACGTGCTCAACGCGGTCGACCCGCGCTTCGTGCTGCCCGTGTTCGGCGGGGCGCTGGCGGCCGGTGCGGACTACCTCGACATGGCGATGTCCCTGTCCCGGCCGCACCCGACCGAGCCGTACGCGCTGCCCGGCGTCACGCTGGGCGAGGAGCAGTTCGCGCGGGCCGGCGAGTGGGTCGCGGCGGGCCGGCTCGCGCTCGTGGGGATGGGCGTCGAGCCGGGCCTGTCCGACGTCTTCGCGCGGTACGCGTCGGACCACCTGTTCTCGCGGATCACCGAGCTCGGCACGCGCGACGGCGCCAACCTCGTGGTGCTGGGCGACGACGGCGAGCCCGTCTTCGCGCCGTCGTTCTCCATCTGGACCACGATCGAGGAGTGCCTCAACCCGCCGGTCATCTGGGAGAAGGCGCGCGCGGATGCCGCCGGCACCCTCGAGGGCGGCTGGTACACCGTGCCGGCCTTCCACGAGCCGGAGGTCTTCGACTTCCCCGGCGGGATCGGCCCCGTCGAGTGCGTGCACGTCGAGCACGAGGAGGTGCTCCTCATGCCGCGCTTCCTCGACGCCGAGAAGGTGACGTTCAAGTACGGGCTCGGCGAGGAGTTCATCGCCGTGCTGCGCACGCTGCACACGCTGGGCCTGGACCGCACGGCACCGGTCGGCGTGCGCTCGGCCGACCCGGCTGCCCCGGGCGCCGTGCGGGTCAGCCCGCGCGACGTCGTGGCCGCATGCCTGCCGGACCCGGCCACCCTGGGCGAGCGGATGAGCGGCGCCACGTGCGCCGGGGTGCTCGTGACGGGCACGGGCACGGACGGCGCCCCGCGCGAGGTCTACCTGCACCACGTGGTCGACAACGCGTGGTCGATGGAGCACTACGGCGCGCAGTGCGTGGTGTGGCAGACGGCGATCAACCCCGTCGTCGCCCTCGAGCTGCTCTCGTCCGGCACCTGGTCGGCGACGGGCGTGCTGGGGCCGGAGGCGTTCGACGCGGTGCCCTTCCTCGAGCTGCTGGCCGCCCCGGCACCGGCGGGCTACGGCTCGCCGTGGGGCCTGCAGGAGCGACCGGTCCGCGCCTGATCACCCGGGCGGCCCGGTGGGCCCGGGTGATCGGCGCGCCTCAGCCCGTCAGCGCGGCGGTGGCCTCGGCGAACGCCGCGGTGTGCGCGTCGACGTCGGCCCGCGTGGTCGCCGGGCTCATGAGCGCCATGTTGTGGAACGGCGTGAGCAGCACGCGGCGGTTCAGCGCCTGCAGGTGCAGGTACTGCTGCAGCGGGAAGTCGTCCGCCGCGCCCGCCTCGGCGCCGTCGTGCGGCGGCTCGGGCGAGAACGCGTACTCGGCGCGCGCCCCCAGCTGCGTGACGTGCCACGGCAGGCCCGTCGCATCGAGCACGCCCTGCACGCCCTGCGTCCAGGCGGTCGCGAGGTCGGTCATCCGGACGAAGGCCCCGTCGGTGAGGACCTCGGCCAGGGTCGCGCGGGTCGCGGCCATCGACAGCGCGTTGCCGGCCAGCGTGCCGCCGACACCGCCGACGTCGATGTCCTCCAGCTCGATCGCGTCGGTGACCTGCCGGGAGATCGCCCCGGTCATCCCGAAGGCAGCGACGGGCACGCCGCCGCCGATCGTCTTGCCGACCACGAGGGCGTCCGGGTCGAGGTCCCAGGCCACGGTCGCGCCGCCCGGTCCCGTGCACAACGTGTGGGTCTCGTCGATGATCAGCCAGGTGCCGTGCTCGCGGGTCAGGCGCCGCAGCTCCTCGTGGTAGCCCGGGTCGGGCAGCACGATGCCGATGTTGGTCATCGCTGGCTCGAGCAGCACGGCCGCGACGGTGCCCGTGGCGAGCGCGGCCTCGAGCGCGGCGAGGTCGTTGAACGGCAGCACGGCCGTGGTCAGCGTCGGCGGCACGGGTGCGCCGATGTTCCCGCGCCGCTCGACCACGCCGCCGGCCGCGTCGAGGGTCGCGAAGGCCTCGTCGACCGAGCCGTGGTAGCAGCCGTCGATCACGGCCACCCGGGGGCGACCGGTGACGTGCCGGGCGTAGCGCAGCAGGTGCCGGTTGGCGTCGGTCGCGGTGAGCGTGAACTGCCACTGCGTCAGCGCGGGTGCGCGCGCGCCGGCGAACCGCCGGGTGAGCTCCGCGGCGACCACCGCGGCGTCGGGGCCGGGGAGCATCGTCGTCAGCCCGCGGGCCACCTGCTCGGTCACGGCGCGGACGGTCGGCGCGGGGGAGTGGCCGGTCATCGCGCCCGTGTCCCCGAGGCACAGGTCGACGTGGTCGAGGCCGTCCGCGCACGTGAAGTGCGCCCCGCGCGCCGCCGTGACGTGCACCGGGAAGCCGCCCGGCCACTTCGCCATCCAGCTCATCGGCACGCCCAGCGGCATGTGCTCGCGGCCGCGCTCGGCCAGGGCTGCGCACGCCGGGTGGTCGGCGACGAACCGCGCCGTCTCGGCTGCGGTGAGCGCGGCGAGGCGCTCGCGGTCGACCGGACCGGGCGCCCCCGCGCCGGCGGGACCAGGAGCCGTCATCGGGCGACCGCCCCGGCCTGCTCGAGCACGGCGGTGGCGAGCACGTCGAGGCCCTCGGCCAGCAGCTCGAGGTCGATGACCAGCGGCGGCAGCAGCCGCAGCACGTTGCCGTAGGTGCCGCACGTCAGCACGAGGACGCCCTGCTGGGCGCACTGGCGGGCCACCCGGCCCGCCAGCGCGGCGTCGGGCTCGAGCGTCCCCGGTCGGACCAGCTCGATGGCCTGCATCGCCCCCCGGCCGCGGACCTCGGCGACCTGGGGCGCCCGCTCCGCCAGCGCGGTGAGGCGCGAGACGGCGAGCTCCTCGATCCGCCGGGCCGCGCCGGCCAGGTCGGCGTGCTCGTAGAGGTCGATGGCGGCGAGGGCCGCGGCGCACGCGACGGGGTTGCCGCCGTACGTCCCGCCGAGCCCGCCGCCGTGCACGGCGTCCATGAGCTCGGCTCGCCCGGTCACGGCGGCGAGCGGCAGGCCGCCCGCGATGCCCTTGGCGGTCGTGATGAGGTCGGGCACCACGCCCTCGTGCTCGCACGCGAACATCAGTCCGGTCCGCGCGAAGCCGGTCTGGATCTCGTCGGCGACGAAGACGACGCCATGCTCGGTGCACCAGCGCGACAGCGCGGCGAGGAAGCCCGGCGCGGGGACGACGAAGCCGCCCTCGCCGAGGATCGGCTCGACCACGAGCGCCGCCACCTGGTCGGCGCCCACCTGCTTGTCGATCATCGTCGTGGCGCGCGCCGCGGCCTGCTCGCCGGTGATCGGCGCAGGCTCGCGCAGCGGGTAGGACGCGGGCACCCGGTACACCTCGCCGGCGAACGGCCCGAAGCCCGTCTTGTACGGCATGGCCTTGGCCGTCATCGCCATGGTGAGGTTGGTGCGCCCGTGGTAGGCGTGGTCGAGCACGACGACGGCGCTGCGGCCCGTCGCCCGCCGCGCGATCTTCACCGCGTTCTCGACCGCCTCGGCGCCCGAGTTGACGAGCACGCTGCGCTTGGCGTGGTCCCCGGGGGTGAGCCGGGCCAGCGCCTCGCACACGGCGACGTAGCCCTCGTACGGCGCCACCATGAAGCACGTGTGGGTGAAGGCCGCGGCCTGGTCGGCCACCGCGCGGGCGACGGCGGGCGCGGCGTTGCCGACGCCCGTCACGGCGATCCCGGACGCGAGGTCGATGAAGGAGTTGCCGTCCACGTCGACGATGACGCCGCCGCCAGCGCGCTCGACGTAGACGGGCAGCACGCTGGAGACCCCGGCGGCGACGACGGCGGCCCGGCGGGCGGCGATCGCCTGCGACGCCGGACCCGGCACGGCCGTGACGAGCGCGCGGCGCTGCGGCAGGCCCTCGGGGATGAGGTGCGCACGGTCTCGGGATGCGGAATCAGGTGCCATGGCGTGATCCTAGTGTGCAGATGCCCCGTCTCCCAGGTCTCCGCACCCGTTTTTCGTAGTGCCGTGCGCGGGCGGGCCGGCTCCCAGGGACCCGGGGGATGATGGTGCCCAGGACGGGCCGGGACGCGGCCGACGGACGGAGAGGCACGACGCTCATGGACTACCTGCTCGGGGTGCTCGTGCTCGTGCTCGGGCTGCTCGCCTCGATCGCGCTGCACGAGATCGGTCACCTGCTGCCGGCCAAGCGCTTCGGCGTCCGGGTCAGCCAGTACATGGTCGGCTTCGGCCCCACGCTGTGGTCGCGCACGCGGGGCGAGACCGAGTACGGGCTCAAGGCCGTCCCGCTCGGCGGCTACGTGCGCCTCATCGGGATGTACCCCCCGGCGGACGTCGTGTCGCAGCGTCCGCGGGCCGGTCGCTTCGCCGAGCTCATCGATGCCGCGCGCGCCGCGAGCGCCGAGGAGATCCGGCCCGGTGAGGACCACCGCGCGTTCTACCGGCTGTCCGCGCCGAAGAAGGTCGTCGTCATGCTGGGCGGGCCGATGATGAACCTGCTCATCGCCGTGGTGCTCATCGCCGTGGTGCTCGTCGGCTTCGGCGTCCCCGGTGGCTCGACGACCACCGTCGCCCAGGTGGTCCCGTGCGTGCTGCCCGTGGACGCGGCGGCGCGCGAGTGCACGGCGGACGACCCGGCGACCCCCGCGTCCGCCGCGGGGCTGGAGCCCGGCGACGTGCTGCTCAGCTACGGCGGCGTGGCCATCGAGACGTGGGAGCAGGCGCAGGAGGCGATCCGCTCCACGCCGGGGACGGACATCCCCGTGGTCGTCGAGCGGAACGGCGCGGAGGTGACCCTTGCCGTCAGCCCGGTGCTCACCGAGCGCCCCGTGCTCGACGAGGACGGCGCCGTGGTGCTCGACGCCGCGGGCGAGGTCGTCACGGAGCCCGCGCGCTTCCTCGGCCTGGCGCCGAGCGCCGCGATCGAGCGGCAGCCGTGGTCGGCGGTGCCCTCGACGGTCGGCACGGCCGTGTGGCAGACCGCGAGGATCGTCGTGACGCTGCCCGTCGCGCTGGTCGACGTCGGCCGGGCGACCCTGGGCCTGCAGGAGCGCGACGCGAGCTCCGTCGTCGGCGTGGTCGGGATCGGCCGGGTCGCCGGGCAGATCGCCGCGGCCGAGGGGGTCGGGATCGGCTGGGCCCAGCGGACCTCCGACCTGCTCGGCCTGCTGGCCTCGCTCAACATCGCCCTGTTCGTCTTCAACCTCATCCCGTTGGTCCCGCTCGACGGCGGGCACGTGGCGGGCGCCCTCTGGGAGGGCGCGCGCCGTCAGGTCGCGCGCTGGCGTGGCCTGCCACGGCCGGCACCGGCGGACATGGCCCGCATGGTCCCGCTGGCCTACGGCGTGTTCGTCGTGTTCGCCGTCATGGGGGTGCTGCTCATCGTCGCGGACATCGCCGCCCCGGTGACGTTCTGAGGGCGACGTGGTGAGCCGGTGTGCTCCGCGGCGTCAGCGCCCGGCGCCGGCCCACTGCTGGGCGAGAGCGTGCACATGGGACGGGTCGCCGGCCAGCGACCACGGCCACGGGTCGAGGAACTCCGCGGTGCGGGCCAGGTGCTGGCGGGCCGCGACGCGGTCGCGCGCCAACCAGTAGAAGAAGGCGAGCGTGTTGTGCGCCTTGGCCTGGTTGACCGGCGAGGCGCCGCCGGGGCCCGCCTGCCAGCGCGCGACGACGGCATCCACCTCGGCCCGGGTCGCGGGGTCGGCGATGTAGCGGTCGGCCTGGGCCGGGGAGCGCTCGGCCAGCGACAGGTAGTGCTCGATGTGCGCGGTGACCAGCACCATCGCCAGGGCGCTGCCCGGTGGCGCTTCGGCGGCCGCTGCGCGGGCGCACGCGAACATCTCCTCCGCCGAGCCGAACCACTTGTGGCAGCGGTACTGCAGCTCCGCCTCGCGCCCGCCCTGGTGCAGCGGGGCGATGGCGTACAGCGCGCGCGTACGGGCCTCGAGCTCGTCGGTGTCGACCTGCTGGCCGCGTGCCATCTCGACGAGCACGGCCCGCGGGCTCGGGTCGGTCGGGTCGTTGTCGACGGCCTCCCGGGAGATCTCCTCGGCCTCCTCGAGCGCGGCGAGGAACGCCTGGACGTTGCGCGGCTCCCAGTCCGGCCCGCGCAGCTCCCACGCCCGGCGCACGGCCAGCGTCGCGCGCACGGCCTGCGCGTTGGGGTCGGTGGGCCTGGCGGTGAGCCACGCGTCCAGCCACCGCGAGCGGCGCAGCCCGTGGATGGCGAGGACGGTGATCCGGCCGTAGCGCGCGTCGTGGTCCACCGATGCGGCGAGCAGCTCCGCCGCGGGCCGCCACTCGCCCCGGTCCGTCGCCGCTCGGGCGACCGCCAGGTCGACGTCGTCCAGCGCGGGGTCGGGTTCGATGAACAGCTCTGGCGCGGGCTCCTCGAGCGCCGACCTGTCCTCCGTGGCGACCTGCACGACGATCCGCGCGACGCGCGTTCCCGTCAGCGCGAGCAGCCCGAGGCCCACCACCCACGCCAACGCCCACGCGAGCGGCGAGGTGCGGCCCACGGCAGCCACCGTCAGCAGGTCGACCATCGCGCCGAGGCTGACGAGGGCGCCGACGTAGGCGACGACGAGGCCCTGGGTGCGGCCGCCGGCGGGCGTGAACCACCAGGGGGCGTCCTCGCGCAGGCCGAGCCACGAGGCCATCCGGGTGCTCGCGACGGCCATGACGAGCAGGCCGACGAGCACCGTGACGGCAGCACCGATCAGCACGTAGCCGGCCGGCGAGTCGAGGTCCACCTCCGGATGGTGCCAGAGAGGGCGCAGGGCGGGACAGGCGCAGTAGGCCACCCGGGTGACCCGGGGTGCTCCGGGCCGTCGTCGGCCGTGGGGCGGACGAGCGACCCGGGCCGTGCGCCGCCCGTGCGCGGCACCCTCGTGGCACGAGCGGCCCCTCGGCAAGGATCGGGGGATACTGGCCCGGTGAGCATCCCCATCAGCCTCGGCATGCCGGCCGCCCCGCCCCCCGTCCTCGCCCCGCGTCGGCCCACCCGCAAGATCCGGGTGGGCTCGCTCGAGGTCGGCGGCGACGCCCCCGTGTCCGTGCAGTCGATGACGACCACCAAGACGACGGACATCAACGCGACCCTGCAGCAGATCGCCGAGCTGACCGCAGCAGGCTGCGACATCGTCCGCGTGGCCTGCCCCACCGAGGACGATGCCGCCGCGCTGCCGGTCATCGCGAAGAAGTCGCAGCTCCCGGTCATCGCCGACATCCACTTCCAGCCGAAGTACGTCTTCGCCGCCATCGACGCCGGGTGCGCGGCCGTCCGGGTCAACCCGGGCAACATCCGCAAGTTCGACGACCAGGTCGCCGACATCGCCCGCGCCGCGTCGGATGCCGGGGTGTCGATCCGGATCGGCGTCAACGCCGGGTCGCTCGACAAGCGGCTGCTCGAGAAGTACGGCAAGGCGACCCCGGAGGCGCTCGTGGAGTCCGCCGTGTGGGAGGCCTCGCTCTTCGAGGAGCACGACTTCCACGACTTCAAGATCTCCGTCAAGCACAACGACCCGGTGATCATGGTGCGCGCGTACGAGCTGCTGTCCGAGCGCGGCGACTGGCCGCTGCACCTCGGCGTCACCGAGGCAGGGCCGGCGTTCCAGGGCACGATCAAGTCGGCCACCGCCTTCGGCGCGCTGCTCAGCCAGGGGATCGGGGACACCATCCGGGTCTCGCTGTCCGCGCCGCCCGTCGAGGAGGTCAAGGTCGGCATCCAGATCCTGCAGGCCCTCAACCTGCGGCCCCGCAAGCTGGAGATCGTCTCGTGCCCCTCGTGCGGACGCGCGCAGGTGGACGTGTACTCCCTGGCCGAGCGGGTCACCGCCGGGCTGGAGGGGCTCGAGGTCCCGCTGCGGGTGGCCGTGATGGGCTGCGTCGTCAACGGTCCGGGCGAGGCGCGTGAGGCGGACCTGGGCGTGGCATCCGGCAACGGCAAGGGGCAGATCTTCGTCAAGGGCGAGGTCGTGGCGACCGTGCCGGAGTCGAGGATCGTCGAGACGCTCATCGAGCAGGCGCTGCTCATCGCCGCGACCATGGAGCCCGTCGAGGGCGCCGGGCCGGTGGTGCAGGTCTCCTGACCGACGGTCCGGGTCTCGTGGACGGCGTGCCGGGTCTCGTGGAGTGCGGTCCGGGTCTCGTGGACGGGGCGTCAGGTCCGGCGGTCGGGGTCCCGCGTCTGCTGACCGGCGCGAGCCGCCGACCGGCGGGCGGGACGGTGGTGCACAATCGCCGCATGGGTCTGTGGCGCACGGAGGCACCAGCCCGCGGGGTCGTCACGGATGTGGACCTGCGCGAGGCCGCCCGCCTGTGCGCCGTCGACCCCGTGGTCTCCGTGCTCGCCGCGTCGCGGATCGAGGCGGCTCTGGCGAGCGGTGCGCGCACCGCAGGGCGTGCGGCATGGGGCCTCGAGCGGGGTGGCCGGCTCGTGGCCCTGTGCTGGGTGGGCGCCAACCTCGTCCCGGTGTGCGACCCCGCCGACGACGAGGCGCTCGACGCGTTCGCGTCGGCGGCCCTGCGGCAGGGTCGGCGCTGCTCGTCGATCGTCGGGGACGCGCCGGTGGTGCTCGACCTGTGGAAGCGCCTGCGCCCGTCGTGGGGCGAGGCCCGTGAGGTGCGCGCCGACCAGCCGTCCATGGTGATCGACCACGCGCCGCTCGTGACCCCCGACCCGGCCGTCCGCCGCAGCGTGCCGGCCGACCTCGGGGTCCTCATGCCGGCCTGCGTGCAGATGTTCATCGAGGAGGTCGGCTACTCCCCGTTGGAGGCCGGTCCCGGCGCGTACGAGGCACGTGTGCGCGGGCTGGTCGAGGACCACCGCTCGTTCGTCCGGGTCGCCGAGCGCGACGGCGGGCCGGCGGTGTCCTTCAAGGCGGAGCTCGGGGCCGTGAGTGCCGCGGTCGCGCAGGTCCAGGGCGTGTGGGTGGCACCGGACCGACGGCGCGGGGGCCTGGCGACGGCCGGGATGGCCGCCGTCGTCGCCGAGACGCTCGCGACGGTGGCGCCGACCGTCTCGCTCTACGTCAACCACTACAACACCGGCGCCCTCATCGCCTACGAGCGGGTGGGCTTCCGTCAGGTCGGCACGTACGCGACCGTCCTGTTCTGACCGCGGCTCGTCCGGCGCCCCGGCGCGGCGCCGCCGGGCGAGCACTTCCGCAGAGTGCGAACCTGCAGCGGAAGGCGAACTCCAGGAGTTCGCCTTCCGCTGCAGGTTCGCAGCACCGGGGCTGGTGCAGGCCCGGGAAGCGGTCGTCCACAGGCCAGGGGGAAGTCGTGCATCGTCCCCAGGGTGGGCGGCACCCCACCGTCGAGAAGGCGCTGGTCCCGCACGCTGGTGCGATGGTCGATGGGCCGGCGGTGCAGATACCCACGGGTGTCCACCTGCGCAGCGGACTCATGTCCATGCTCATGACGGACCGCGAGATCCGACGGCTGGTGCTCGAGGGCGAACTGGCCAGGCTCCATCGGGGGGCGTATGTCGCCGGTCCCTCGCCGCTGGACTCCGGCGCACGGTATGCCGCACGGGTCGAGGCGCTGGTGCGGTCGCACGAGGGCACCGGGGATCGACTCGTCCTGGCGGGCCCTGCAGCGCTCACCAGGTACGGGCTGCCGTTGTTCGGCCGTCCGCCCGAGCAGATTCACCTCGCCAAGCGCCGGACCGGCGGCAGAGCCGCGCGAGGGATGACTGTCGCCATCGGCGAGCTGCCGGTCGACGAGCGCCGCACGGTCGCAGGGATCGAGGTGGCATCCCCGGCGCGTGCGGCACTGGACACCGCGAGGCTCCACACGCTCGTCGCTGGACTCGCGGCCGCGGACGCCGGCCTCCGGACCGGCCTGATGTCGATGCGTGACCTGACCGTCTCAGCCGACCGGATGCCGCGTCTCAAGGGCGTCGAGCGGGCGCGGAGGGTCACGGACCTGGCCCACGCCGGCTCGCAGAGCCCGGGGGAGTCGTGGAGCGCGCTGGTCCTTGACCAGGTGGGCGTCCCGCGCCCTCAACGCCAGGCGGAGTTCCGCGACGGACGCGGACTGGCGGGCCGGGTCGACTTCTGGTGGCCGGAGCATCGAACGGTCGGTGAGTTCGACGGACGGGTCAAGTACGGTCGCCGGACCCCGTGGGGTCAGCTGGGTCAGGACGCCCTGTGGGCCGAGAAGCTGCGCGAAGACCGTCTCCGCGATCTCGGACTCGCGGTGGTGCGCTGGACGATGGCTGACCTCGGTCGACCGGAGGACCTGCGAGCCCGGATCGAGCGCGCCTTCGCCCGCCAGCACTGACCGCCCGGCCGCCTCGCCACCGTCGTCGGCGCCCGCGTCCCGCTCGCCCCGGTCCCATGCACCGCTAACCACGGCCCTTACTGCGAACAACGGCGTGGAGTGCGAACTCCGGGAGTTCGCACTTCGCTGTTGGTTCGCACTTCGCTGTTGGTTCTCACTCCGGGGCGGGATGCGCGGCGTGCCCGCGGGTGTCAGCGCAGGAGGCGGGACATCCGGCGGTCGGCCAGGGGATGGCCACCCGTCTGGCACGTGGGGCAGTACTGCAGGGCGGAGTCGGCGAAGGAGACCTCCCGGACCGTGTCGCCGCACACCGGGCACGCGAGGCCCGCGCGGCCGTGCACCTGCATGCCGCGGCGCTTGGCGTCCTTCAGCTCCGCCGCGGGCCGCCCGCTCGCCGAGTCGAGCGCACCGGTGAGCACCTCGCGCACGACGGCGTGCAGGCGCGCGACCGCGGCCGCGTCGAGCGACCGGGACAGGGTGAAGGGGCTCATCTGCGCGGCGTGCAGGATCTCGTCCGAGTACGCGTTGCCGATCCCGGCGATCTGCCGCTGGTCGCGCAGCAGGCCCTTGACCTGCTGGTTGCGCGCCGCGGCGAGCTCCGCCAGCCGCGCGACCGTGAAGTGCGGACCCAGCGGGTCCACGCCGAGCGAGGCGACCATGGGCACGGCGGCCGGGTCGGTGACGACGTGCACCGCCAGCCGCTTGCGGGTCCCGTACTCGGTGAGGTCGAAGCCGGCGCCGTCGTCGAACCGGACGCGCAGCGCCAGCGGGGATCGGCCCGGGCGCACCGGCGTCGTCGGTGCCTGATCCGACCAACGCACCCAGCCGGCGCGGGAGAGGTGCCACACGAGGTGCAGGCCGCCGTCGACCGCGAGGTCGAGCCACTTGCCGTGCCGCGTGACGCCGACGACGGCGCGGCCCACGAGGGCGTCGAGCGGCGGCACGGCCGTCTTGAGCGCGCTGATGTCGCCCACGGCGACGGAGGTCACGGTGCGGCCCGACGCGCGCCCGGCGAGGAACCGGGCGAGCGCCTCGACCTCGGGCAGCTCTGGCACCCGCCCATCGTGCACCGGCGACCCACCCCGGGCCAGGGGAGCGGCGGGGCCACGTCCCCCGGTGCGGGTCGCCGCCGCCCAGGACCCTCCCGCGGCCGCCAGTAGGCTGGCGCCCATGCTGATGCGGATGTCGACCCTGTTCGTGCGGACCCTGCGCGAGGACCCGGTGGACGCCGAGGTCCCCAGCCACCGCCTCCTCGTGCGCGCCGGCTACATCCGCCGCGCGGCCCCGGGCATCTACACGTGGCTGCCGCTGGGCCTCAAGGTGCTGGCCAAGGTCGAGCGCGTCGTCCGCGAGGAGATGGACGCCATCGGCGCCCAGGAGGTGCACTTCCCGGCCCTGCTGCCCCGCGAGCCCTACGAGGCGACGGGGCGCTGGACCGAGTACGGGCCCAACCTCTTCCGGCTCAAGGACCGCCGCGAGGGCGACTACCTGCTCGCGCCCACGCACGAGGAGGTCTTCACGCTCCTGGTCAAGGACCTGTACTCCTCGTACAAGGACCTGCCGCTCGCGCTCTACCAGATCCAGACCAAGTACCGCGACGAGGCCCGTCCCCGCGCCGGTCTGCTCCGCGGACGCGAGTTCATCATGAAGGACGCGTACTCCTTCGACGTCGACGACGCAGGCCTGGACGCCGCGTACCTGCGTCAGCGTGAGGCGTACCAGCGCATCTTCACGCGCCTCGGGCTCGAGTTCGTCATCGTCTCGGCGATGTCGGGCGCGATGGGCGGCTCGCGCAGCGAGGAGTTCCTCATGCCGACGCCGATCGGGGAGGACACCTTCGTCCGCTCGGCCGGCGGCTACGCGGCGAACGTCGAGGCCGTCACCACCCCGGTGCCCGCGGCGCTGCCGTACGACGACGCCCCGGCGGCGCACGTCGAGGACACCCCGGACACCCCGACGATCGACTCCCTCGTCGCGCTCGCCAACGCGCGGTTCGCGCGTCCCGACCGTGCGTGGACGGCAGCGGACACCCTCAAGAACGTCGTGGTCGCGACCACGGCTCCCGACGGCACGCGCGAGCTCGTCGTGGTCGGGCTGCCCGGCGACCGTGAGGTGGACCTGTCCCGGCTCGAGGCGGCGCTGTCCCCGGCGGCGGTCGAGGCCGCGGGTGACGCCGACTTCGCCGCGCACCCCGAGCTCGTCAAGGGCTACATCGGCCCCGGCGCGCTGGGCCGGGTCAACACCGGCAGCGAGACGGCCGTGCGCTACCTGCTCGACCCGCGCGTGGTGCCCGGCACCCGCTGGATCACGGGTGCGGACCAGCACGGCCGGCACGTGTTCGACCTCGTCGCGGGGCGGGACTTCACCGCAGACGGGACGGTCGAGGCCGCCGAGGTGCGCGCCGGCGACCTCGCGCCGGACGGTTCCGGACCGCTCGAGCTCGCACGCGGGATCGAGATCGGCCACATCTTCGCGCTGGGGCGCAAGTACGCCGACGCGCTCGGCCTCAAGGTGCTCAACGAGAACGGCAAGGCCGTGACGGTGACGATGGGCTCCTACGGGATCGGTGTCTCGCGCGCCGTCGCAGCGCTCGCCGAGACCCACCATGACGGCGCGGGTCTGGCGTGGCCGGCCGGGGTCGCACCGGCGCACGTGCACGTCGTCGCCACGGGCAAGGACGATGCGGTCTTCGCGGCGTGCGAGGAGCTGGCCACCGACCTGCACGGCCAGGGCCTCGAGGTGCTCTACGACGACCGTCCGAAGGTCTCGCCCGGCGTGAAGTTCGCCGATGCGGAGCTGCTCGGCGTGCCCGTGCTCGTGGTGGTCGGCCGGAGCCTGGCCGAGGGGGTCGTCGAGGTGCGGCTGCGCCGCTCGGCCGACGCCGGCCTGCCCGCCGGTGAGCGTCCTGAGGCAGAGCGGGTGCCCGTGGCGGATGCCGCGGAGCGGATCGGCGAGCTCGTCGCGGGCCTGCTGGAGGCCTGAGCCGTCCGGCCGGCGGCGGGTCGGGTGCCGGACCGCCCCTTCGTGGTTCGCCGGCCCCCGCGCCGGGTCAGCCGGTGGTCTGCTCCGGCAGGCCGGGGAACGTCGGGACGACGCCGGTCTGCCCCAGGGCGGCCGCCGCGGCGTCCGCGAGCCCGTCGAGCAGCGGGCCGCGCGCGCCGGGGTCGGCCGACGCGACCAGTGTCGCGTAGTCCTGCGCGATCCCGGTCTCGAGCGCGCCCAGCACGGCCGTGACCCGCGACGGGTCGGTCGCGGGGTCGAGGAGCTCCGCCGGCAGGGCGTAGGCGGCGCGGCGGGGGTCGAGCCCGGTCCCGGCGAGCGCGCCCGCCACGGCCCAGGCCTCCGCGCGGTCCCGGTGCTGCGCCGCGCGGGTCGCGGCGGCGGCACGGGCCTCGTCGTCCGAGCGAGCCGCCACGACCTCCCACGCCAGGCCGAGGGCGTCCTCCGCCTGGACGAGCGCGGTGACCTCGGCGGCGCCGAGGCCGGCCGGCACCGAGGCGGGCACGGTGAACGACGTGGTGGGCACGGGCTGGCCGGTCGCCGCCGCGAGCACCTGCGCGTGCAGCGTGCGGCCGACGGCGATCCCGGCGAGCAGCCGGGCGAGCGGGGCGTCGGCCAGCGCGTCGGCATCGGCCCGCGCGCTCGCGGCGGTGGTCTGCAGCAGCGCGAGGACGTCCGCCGCCACGGGGATCGGCGGCGGCGTGGGGCTCGCCGTCGCGGTGGCGTCGGCGGCCGAGCCGGCAGACGACGGGGCCGCC
>NZ_DAORSQ010000042.1:16729-21142 GCF_035443605.1 Actinotalea sp.
CCCGTACCCGTACCGTCCACCATGGTGTCCGCGGCGGCCTCGCCGACGTCCGGGGTCGCCTCGGGGTGCGCGACATAGGGCCCGCCGAGCTCCACGAGATGCTCGTCGCTCGCCGCGGCGACGGCCTCGAGCGGCCCGGCGAGGGCGGTGTCGGCCGCCGCCACCACCCGCGCCAGCGCCGAGAGCGCCGCGGCGTCCTCGGCCGCGCCCTGCCGCGCGACCTCCGTCGCGTCGGGGACCAGCTCCGGCGGGGCGGGGGACTCGAGCCGCACCTCGCAGCCGGTCAGCAGTGCGAGCGTCAGCACGACGCCGAGCGCGCTGCCGACGAGGGTGCCGCGCCCCGCACCACCCGGTACGCCCCGCACCGCGCCGCGCCGCCGGCCGAGCCGGGCGCCGACGAGCCCGCGTGGACGGTCGCGCGCAGGGGAACCAGGCCGCTGGTCCTGCCGGGTGGTGGTCATCGCGGCCGATCCTGCCACGCGGGGCCCCGGCGGGGTCGGTAGGCTGGGCGCGACAAGTCCAGAGGGTCGTCACGTCGGGTGACCCGCCACGACCCGATCGGAGGCGACATGGTCACGCCCGCGAACCACGACCCCGCAGAGCGCGTGAGCGCGGTGGTGCGCCCGGTGGTCGAGGCCGCCGGCCTGTTCCTGGAGGACGTCCACGTGACGGCCGCCGGCAAGCGCTCCGTGGTGCGGATCGTCCTCGACCTCGGTGAGGACGAGATCGGCAGCCTGAACCTCGACACGGTCGGCGCCGTCGCGCGGGACGTCTCCGCGGCGATGGACGCAGCCGACCCGGTGCGCGGCGCCTACGTGCTCGAGGTGTCCAGCCCGGGGACGGACCGCCCGCTGACCACCCTGCGGCACTTCCGCCGTGCGCGGACCCGGATGGTGCGCCTCACGCTGCGCGACGGCTCGGTGCTGTTCGGGCGACTCGTGCACGCCGACGCCGACGGGCTCGAGCTCGAGCTCGCCCCGGGATCCACCCGACGGGTGGACCTCGCGGACGCCGTGCGCGGCGTCGTCGAGGTCGAGCTCCACCGCGCGCACGAGGTCGAGCTCTACGAGGGCGACGACGACGCGGACGACGGCGAGGACGACGACGCGGACGACGCGCCGGACGAGCACATGGACGACGACGCGCCGGACGACGGCGCCACGGATGACGAAGAGGGCAACGCCTGATGGACATCGACATGACAGCGCTGCGCCTCGTGGAGCACGAGCGCGACATCAGCCTCGACGTGCTCGTCTCGGCGATCGAGCAGGCGCTGCTCTCCGCGTACCACCGCACGCCGGGCGCGCACGAGGACGCGCGCGTGGAGGTCGACCGGCGGACCGGTCACGTGACGGTCTGGGCGCGCGAGGAGGCCGAGCCGGTCGAGGCCGTCGAGGGTGAGCCGGCCCCCGTCGCCGCGCCGCGCCCGGAGTTCGTGCACACCCCCGAGGGCTTCGGCCGCGTGGCGACCGCGACGGCACGGCAGGTCATCGTCCAGCGGCTGCGCGACGCCGAGGACGAGCAGGTGCTCGGCGCGTTCCGCGGCACGGAGGGCGAGCTGCTCGCCGGGATCATCCAGCAGGGCCGCGACCCCAGGACCGTCCTCGTCGCGGTGCGCGGCACGGAGGCGGTGCTGCCGCACCACGAGCAGGTGCCGACCGAGCAGTACGTGCACGGGGAGCGGCTGCGCGCCTACGTGCTCGACGTCTCGCGCGGGCTCAAGGGGCCCTCGATCACGCTCTCGCGCACCCACCCCGGCCTGGTCCGCAAGCTCTTCGCGCTCGAGGTCCCGGAGGTCGCGGACGGCTCCGTGGAGATCACGGCGATCGCCCGCGAGGCCGGCCACCGCACCAAGATCGCGGTCCGCAGCACCGTCGCCGGGCTCAACGCCAAGGGTGCGTGCATCGGCCCGATGGGCTCGCGCGTGCGCGCGGTCATGGCGGAGCTCCACGGCGAGAAGATCGACATCGTCGACCACAGCGACGACCCTGCGCAGTTCGTGGCCCACGCGCTCTCCCCGGCGCGCGTGACGTCCGTCACGGTCGTCGACCTGGCCGCGCGGTCGGCGCGCGTCGTCGTGCCCGACTACCAGCTCTCCCTCGCCATCGGCAAGGAGGGGCAGAACGCCCGCCTGGCGGCCAAGCTCACCGGCTGGCGCATCGACATCCGCTCCGACGAGGGCGGCGGCGCGCCCGCGGCGGGGGACCGGGAGGCCCCCGCACGGGCCGCGGGGGACCCGGCCGAGGCGGCCCCGGACGCGACGTCCGCACCCTCGACGGACGGTGAGGGTCACGATTCGTGAGTCGGCGCGCTAGACTCGGCGAGGCTGGGCCACGGGTCCGGCTCCCCGAACGCGGTGCAGACGGTCGTGATGCTGCCAGGACTCCGGTCCCGGTGCGGTCCGGCCCGGTCCGCACGTGCGTGGGGTGCCGGGAACGGGGCCAGCGGTCCGACCTGGTGAGGATCGTCCTGGTCGCAGGCGGTGAGGGAGACCTCGCCGTCCTCGACGGGGCGGCGTCCTTGCCCGGGCGGGGCGCATGGTTGCACGCCGACCTGCACTGCCTCGAGCTCGCCGAACGTCGTCGAGCGTTCCCGCGCGCGCTGCGTGCCGGACCGCTCGACACCGCGTCGGTCCGTAGGGACCTCGAGGCCCAGGTCGCCGGGCACCCGGCTGCACGTCCGTCGTTCACCGAGAAGGAAAGCGGGTTGGAAGCCGATGGGCACCCGATGAGTACCCAGCGATGAGTACCAGGCACTAACGACGGTCTGACCCTGTTCGGGCGGACCGGAACAGGAGAGTTGTGGCAAAGGTCCGCGTCTACGAGCTCGCCAAGGAGCTCGGCGTCGAGAGCAAGGCCCTCATGGCCAAGCTCGGCGAGCTCGGTGAGTTCGTCCGGTCGGCATCGTCGACCATCGAACCGCCCGTCGTGCGCAAGCTGCGCGACATCTACCCCGCGGGAGCCGCGCCCGCGGCCCCCGCCCCCAGCCGGCCGGCACCCGCCGCCGGTCGTCCGGCCCCGGCAGCGCCCGCGTCCCCGGTGGCAGCGCCCGCGCCCGTCTCGGCTCCGGCGGCTCCGGCAGCGCCCGTCGCTCCCGTCGTCGAGCGGCCGGCACCGGTCGTCCAGGCACCCGCCGCGACGTCCACCGCACCGGCACCCGGTCCGCGCCCTGCACCGGCCGCGCCTGCCGCTCCCGCTGCCCCCGTCGAGGCTGCGCCCGCCGCCGGTCCGCGCCCGGGAGGCCCGCGTCCCGGCAACAACCCGTTCGCCCCCAGCCAGGGCATGCCCCGGCAGGGTGGCCCGCGTCCTGGGAACAACCCGTTCGCCCCGAGCCAGGGCATGCCCCGGCCCGGCAGCTCGCGTGCCGAGGCCGCAGCACCCGGCGCCCCGGCGGCTGGTGCCGAGCGCCCGGGCGGTCCCCGTCCGGCTGCCGGCAGCGGCGGCCCGCGCCCCAACCCGGGCATGATGCCGGGCCGCAGCGCCGTCGGTCGGCCCGCCCCCGGTGGCGGCGCACCGGCCCGTGGTGGCGCCGGTCGTCCCGGCGGGTTCACCCGCCCCGGCGGTCCCGGTGGGGCCCCCGGCGGCGCACCCGGCGGTGCCGGTGGCGGCGGCTTCGCCGGTCGTCCCGGTGGCGGCGGTGGTGCCGGTGGTCGCGGTGCCGGTCGTGGCAGCACGCAGGGTGCCTTCGGGCGCGCCGGCGGCCGCCCGGTCCGGGGCCGCAAGTCCAAGCGGGCCAAGCGCCAGGAGTTCGAGCAGATGCAGGCCCCCTCGCTGGGTGGCGTGCAGGTCCCCCGCGGCGACGGGCGCACCGTCGTGCGCCTGCGTCACGGCTCGTCGCTCAACGACTTCGCCGACAAGATCGACGCCAACCCCGCCAGCCTCGTCACGGTGCTGTTCCACCTCGGTGAGATGGCCACGGCGACGCAGTCGCTCGACGAGGACACGTTCGGCACGCTCGCGGCCGAGCTCGGCTACATCATCGAGATGGTCTCGGCCGAGGAGGAGGACCGCGAGCTGCTCGAGGCCTTCGACATCGACCTCGACGCGGAGCTCGCCGGCGAGGGCGATGACCAGCTCACCGCGCGACCGCCCGTCGTCACCGTCATGGGTCACGTCGACCACGGCAAGACCAAGCTCCTCGACGCCATCCGCTCCGCGGACGTCGTCGCGGGCGAGGCCGGCGGCATCACGCAGCACATCGGTGCCTACCAGGTGCACCACGAGCACGAGGGCATCGACCGCGCGATCACCTTCATCGACACCCCGGGCCACGAGGCGTTCACCGCCATGCGTGCTCGTGGTGCCCAGGTGACCGACATCGCGATCCTCGTGGTCGCGGCGGACGACGGCGTGATGCCCCAGACCATCGAGGCGCTCAACCACGCGCAGGCGGCCGGCGTGCCGATCGTCGTCG
>NZ_DAORSQ010000043.1:0-3307 GCF_035443605.1 Actinotalea sp.
CGCCTGATCGGCACGCCGACCGACAGCCCACGGATGACGAGGGTCTCGGTCTGGGTTCCCACGGCATCGGCCATGTACACCACGCCTGGCACGAAGAACGCCAGCCGGACGTCGGCCTCGAGGTCGCTCGAAAAGCCCCGCATGACCCACGCGGCGAACGCGGCCCCGGCGAGCCCGATGAGGAGCCAGGGCAGGCGATGCCAGAGCCGCGCGCCCAGTGCCTCCTCGGAGGCGTGACGGGCGGAGGCGGTCGAGCTGAGGTAGCCGCCGAGTCGTGCCAGGTCCTCGTCGTGCTCGGCGAGCAGCACCCCCCGGAAGCGGGTCGGCGGCACCAGCCCGCGGAACACCCCGTGCTCGTCGACCACGGCAAGGCTCGACTCTCCCGCTCGCACTGCCTGCCACGCGGCCTTCTCCTGGTCGAGGCCCGGCGCGACGAACGGATGGTCGGCGTCCATGAGCGACTCGGCAAGCTGATCGGCCGGTGCCGCCAGGACGCGCTCCACCGGGATCAGGCCGAGAAGCAGCCGACCGCCGGACCCACCGGGCGCCAGCACCGCCACGTCCGCAACCGAGTCGAACCGGCGCCGGGTGAGCGACTCACGGACCGCATCGGCACGGTCCGCACCGCTGCACGTCGGGACGTTCATCGTGACGTACTGGTCGACAGATCCCCGAAGCAGGGGTGTGGACACGGGTGCGACGGCTGCGCTCATGACCCCATGATCCGCTCGGGGGCCCCGCGGTGGGCCAGGTGGGGCTTGAACCCACGACCGACGGATTATGAGTCCGCTGCTCTGACCGGCTGAGCTACTGGCCCGCAGCCGCTCAGGCTACCCGGGGTTAGGTTGGGCGCATGGCACTCCTCCGACGCGCACCGCACCTGCCCGACGAGGTCCGTGACCGGCTCGACCTGGCGGGCGACCGCCCGCTCGCCGTCGGACGCCTCGCGGACGGCTGGGCCGTGGCGACGCGCACGGGGCTCCGGGTGGCCGTCGGGGAGCACGTCCTCGCGCGGCCGTGGTGCGACGTCAACGCCGCGCGCCTGGACGCCGAGGCCGTGACGCTGACCGTCACCTGGGTGGACGGCGCGACGGAGACCGTGCTGCACCTGGCCGACGACGCGCCGGCACTGCCGCGCGCGGTGCACGACAGGGTGCAGTCGTCCGTGGTGCACGGCGAGCAGGTCACGGTGCCGGACGGCCAGAGCGCCCGCGTGGTGCTGCGCCGGGCGGCGGACGGAAGCCTCTTCACGCAGGTCATCGGCACGGGCGGGGTCGACCTCGCCGACCCTGCCGTCGGTGCGGCGGTCGACGCAGCCGAGGCTCGGGTGCGCGAGGCTGCGGGGCTGTAGCGGCACGTCACCGTGCGGCACGGGGGTGGCGATCGGCCCAGCGACGCAGCCCCTGGTGCCAGCGGCCCCCGCGGATCAGGTAGCATCTCCTCGCGCGATCCCGCGTAGCTCAATTGGCAGAGCATCCGACTGTTAATCGGACGGTTAGTGGTTCGAGTCCACTCGCGGGAGCACGGTCACGACGCGGCGGAGGTCCCCCTCGGGAGGCCTCCGCTGCCTCGTTCCCGGCCCGGTGGTCACGTTCAGCCGCGCTCGACGAGCCGCTCCGGGGCCAGCCCGGCCACCGTCGCCCAGGCCGCCAGCCAGACGCAGGCCGCCCCGACGGCGCCGAGCAGCAGGTACTGCCACCCCGTGACGTCGAGCATGTCCAGCAGCGCACCCACCGGGACCCCCATGAGCACCACGAGGCTCAGCAACCAGGCGGGGACCAGCGCCGCCTCGACCCCGCGTGCGAGGGCCAGCGCGACGGTGAGGGTGACGATCCCCGCGGCCGACAGGGGCGTCAGCACGAGCCCGCTGAGCACCAGCGGGAGGCCCGGGACACCCCCGCCCACGAGCATCAGGGCCACGGGCACGGCCAGGGCCAGCGGGATGCTCGCCTCGAGCACGGCACCGCTCGCCCCGCGCACCAGCTCGCGCGGGCGCACGGCCGTGGCCAGGACGGCTGCCACCGTGCCGTTGGCCAGGTCCCGGGTCATCGGACCGCCGACGTAGGCGAGGGTCAGCAGGAGCGGCGGGACGAGCCCGACCACGGCGACCAGGACGTCGACCTCGGTGCCGCCGTCCGGCCGGGCGAGGCCCACCCACACGACGCAGGCCGCGGCCGCGGCGAGGACCACGCCACCGGTCCAGCGCAGGCCGGCGTTGCGCGCGATCTCCGTCACGGTGCGCCGGCGGACGGCCGCGGCCGCCCTCATGCCAGCACCACCCGCGAGGTGGTGACCCGCAGCCCGAGGAGCAGGGCAGCGGTCCAGGTCGCCACGGCCACCCCGGCGGTGAGCCACCAGAACGCCTCGGGGCCAAGGCCCGCCCGCAGCACGATGTTGCCGAGCAGCGCCGAGCCACCCCCGTAGAAGCCGATGGCGATGATGTTGCCGGCCGCGGGCGTCGCCGTCAGACCGACCGCCGTGACCACGAGGCTGAGCCCGAGGAAGGTGACGGGCACGGCGACCAGGGTCGCGAGCAGCAGCCACCCGTCGAGCGGTGAGCCGGTGCCTGCGGGGACGGCGAGCCAGCGGAGCCCGCCGAGCACCCCGGCGGGGGCGAGGACGCCGGCGAGCAGGCTCGGCACCCACAGCGCGACGCTGCGGGTCCACCACAGCCGCCGCGCCCCGACGGGCGTGGCCAGCACGGCCACGAGGCCGCCACCCGTGCGGGCGCGGGTCAGGGGGACGACGAGCAGCACGGCGTACGCGATCCCCGCCGCCACGAAGGACGCGAAGAAGGCCGCCGTCGACAGCACGGTGCCGACCGCCCGTGCGTCGCCCGTGGCCATGACGGGCCCGAGCGCCGTGCGGGACACGATGGCCGCGTCCAGGGCGCTGACGACGATGACGATGCCCGCGTACAGCGCCGTGAGCGGCGGCGAGCCGAGCACCTCGCCCAGGCCCGCCCGTACCAGCGCGCCGTCCCGGCGCAGGCCGGCGCGCACGCTCGACGCCGTCATGGCGGCGTCGCCTCCTCGACGGCGCCCTCGACCGTTCCGCCGGCTGGTCCGAGGACGGCAGAGGCGAACAGGTCCTCGACCGACGCGTCGTCGGCCACCAGACGCACGATGTCGACGTCCAGCGCTGCCAGGCGTGCCACGATCCGTGCCGCGCGGATCGGGTGGGGAGGTAGGAAGGTCAACCGGGTGCCCTGCGCCTCGCCCAGACCGAGGTCGACATCAGCGCGCAGCGCGGCGACCGCTGCGTCGGTCACCGGCTCGACCGTCCGGACCGAGATCGAGTGCCGGCC
>NZ_DAORSQ010000043.1:3407-6842 GCF_035443605.1 Actinotalea sp.
CCGGCGCCCCGCCGTAGAGCCGCTGGTAGAAGGCGATGTTCTCGGCCGCGGTCATCGCGTCGTAGAGCCCGTCCCGGTCCAGCGCGAACCCGGTCGCGCGCCGGGCCTCGTCGCTGCCCGCCTCGTGGCCCATGACGCGGACCGATCCTGAGGTCGGGCGGTACAGCCCGAGGATCGTGCGCAGGGTGGTGGTCTTGCCCGCCCCGTTGGGCCCGACGAAGCCGAACACGTCACCGTGCTCGACGGCGAGGTCCACCCCGTGCAGGATCTCGCGACCGCCGAGGGTGACGTGCAGGTCGGCGACGAGGATCGCGGCGCTCATCGGGCCGGGCCGCGCTCGCCGGTGGGGCTCATGGTTCCTCCAGGGCACGTCAGGTGCCCGACGGGTCGAGTCTGTCGCCCCCTGCGCCCGCGGGTCAACGCGAGGCCGGCCGCGCTGGCGCTCCGGGGCGGCCGGACGTCGGACCGCCCCGGGACCACTAGCCTTCCGGCGTGGACGCCACCTTCCCCGGGCTCGGGACCCTCATCAACATGACGACGATCGTCGTCGGGTCGCTGGCCGGGATCGCCGTCGGCAACCGGCTGCGCGAGCACACCCGGTCCGTCGTCACGGACAGCCTCGGGCTGGTGACGCTGCTGGTGGCGGCGCTGTCCGCGGCGAGCGTGACGGACCCGTCGCTCGCCGCCGCCGTGCCGTCCGGCGCACCCGTGCTCATCGTGCTGGCCTCGCTGCTCCTCGGCGGGGTGACCGGATCGCTGCTGCGCCTCGAGCAGCGGCTCGCCGGGCTGGGCGGGCGCGTGCACGACTGGACGTCGCGCCGGTGGAGCGGTGCGGACGTCGCGGGCCGCGAGCGCTTCATCGAGGGGTGGCTCGCGGCGTCGCTGCTCTTCTGCGTCGGCCCGCTCGCGGTGCTGGGCAGCCTCTCGGACGGTCTGGGCAACGGGATCGAGCAGCTGCTGCTCAAGTCCGTCCTCGACGGCTTCGCCGCCCTCGCGTTCGCCTCGACGTTCGGCACGGGAGTGCTGCTCTCGGCGCTGTCCGTCGGCGTGGTGCAGGGCGCGCTCACCGTGCTCGGCATGGTCGTCGGTTCGTTCCTGCCCGACGCGCACATCGCCGCGCTGACCGCAACGGGCGGCCTGATGCTCGTGGGGATCGCCCTGCGCCTGCTGCGGATCCGTGAGGACCTGCCCGTGGCGGCGATGCTGCCGGCGCTGGTGGTCGCACCCGTGCTCACACAGCTCGTGGTGCTCGCGTTCTGAGCCGCCGCACCGGGGGCAGCCGACCGGGCTGGGCCGTTCGCGTGATCCTGCGCGGCCGGGCCTCAGTTCGCCGCGGACCGGCCGATGGGCTGACGAGCACTGCCCTGACCCCGAGGAGCGCGCGATGCACAGCTGGGCCCCCGCGGTCGCGACGGCGGGAGCCGTGGCACTCGTCGTCGGCGGCCTGGCAGCCGTCGGCGCGTCGGGCGGCGAGCCGCCGCTGACCGTCGCCACGAGCTACGGCACGGGCGACGGCCTGCACCGCTACGTCGTCACCCTCACCGCGACCACGAGCGGTCCGACGGAGCCCGGGACCACGACGGCCGCCGCACCGGGTCCGGCCGCCGGCGCGACTCCGACGGCTCCGCCGCCCACCGAGGCGCCAGCGCTCGGCCAGGGTGGCCCCGCCGCCACTCGCCTCCCGGTCGACGCCGCCCTGCTGCGCGCAGCCCAGGTGGAGCTCGGCTCCGGGGGCGACGTCATCGCCGACGGCGACGTCGTCTACTACGTGACTGCCCTCGGCGCGCGCGCCGTCTCCGCCGGCGCCGTCGTCGGCGCCGTCGTCGCGGCCACGGCGCCCCTCGCAGCCCCTGACCGGCCCGTGTCACGGCCCGCCGCGAGCGTCCTCGAGGCTCTCGCGGCCCGCCCCGGCGTGACCGCCGTGACCCCGCTCGACGTCGGCGGGGACGCGCTCGTCTCGACCCACCTGGACCTCGGGGACGTCCTCGCGCTGCCGGAGGTCGCCGCGGCCTCGCCGTCGGTCGAGGTCCCCGTGCTGGGCATCGACCCCACGGACCCCTTCTACGGCCCGTACGCCTGGAACCTGCACAACACCGGCTCCAACGCCTACCAGAAGGCCGCCACGGCCGGCGCCGACGTCGACGCACCCACCGGCTGGGCGGTGACCCACGGGCAGGGCACGGTCGTGGCGGTGGTCGACACCGGCTTCGACTCGGACCACCCGGATCTCGCGGGCGCCCTGTGGACCAACCCCGCCGAGGCGTGCGGCACCCTCGACACCAACGGCAACGGCAAGGTCGGCGACTGCCACGGCTGGAACTTCTGGACCGGCAGCCCGGACATCGACAACGGCGCGGCCGGCTCGCACGGCACGGCCGTGTCCGGGGTGGTCGCCGCGCGGATGGACAACGGGCAGGGGTCGGTCGGGCTGGCGCCCGGGACGCAGATCATGCCGCTGGTCGCGGGCAGCGGGGAGTCCGTGGACGTGTACCTCGCCGCGCAGGCCATCCGGTACGCGGCCGACAACGGCGCCGACGTCGTCAACGCCTCGTTCGGCGGAGCCTTCACCGGGCCGGCTCTCACCGCCCTGAGCGCCGCGATCGACTACGCCACGGATCGGGGGGTGGTCGTGGTCGCCGCTGCGGGAAACGACTCTGCCGACCGGGACACCTCGCCGGTCTACCCCGCGTCCCTGCCGCAGCCGCTGCTGCTCACGGTGGGCTCGAGCACCCCGACGGACTCCGTCGCGGCGCACTCGGCCTACGGCGCCACGACCGTGGACCTCTTCGCCCCCGGCGAGGCGATCGTGACGCCGTGGAACGACGGCGGCTACCGCGCGGTCGCGGGCACCTCGTTCGCGGCGCCGCACGTCGCGGCCGCCGTCGCGCTCTACCGGAGCGTCAACCCGGACGCGTCCGTCGCGGACCTGCGCGCGGACCTCCTCGCCGATGTCGAGCACCTCGCCTCGATGGCGGGGCGCTCGGTCACCGGGGGTCGGCTGGACGTCGCGGCGGTCCAGGGGGCCACGGCCGAGCCCGTGCGCTACTCCTTCGCGGGGATGGTCGGCACGCCGGGCGTCCAGCACCCCGAGGTGACCGTGACGTCCGCTGCCGGCACCGGCGTGTACCGGGCCGTGCTGGGGCTGGCGATGCTCGTCGACGGCGAGATCTGGGCGGTCGCGGGGCAGGACATGACCGTGCGCGGCGCCACGCTGACCACCGACGACACCGGCCAGGTGACCGTCGACCTCGGCGCCCAGGCCTTCCTGGGCACCGAGGTGCTCGCACCGGAGCTCGCGCTCGACGAGGGGTCGTTCGGGCTCACCGTGCAGATCCTGCTCGACGGCCAGCCGCTGAGCCGGCCGTACGCCGCCCCGCTGCGCGTCGTGGCGGCCGAGCAGACGACCGACGACGCAGGCGGCTCGGCGGGCGGCGG
>NZ_DAORSQ010000043.1:6942-9391 GCF_035443605.1 Actinotalea sp.
CGGGCGGCGGTTCCGGCGACGCCGGCGCCGGCGGGGGCTCCGGCGACGCCGGCGCCGGTGGGGACTCCGGCGACACGGGTTCGGGCGGGTCGGGCGGGACCGGGTCGGGGTCGGGCGACTCCGGCTCCGGCGGCACCGGGACCGGCGGCACAGACACCGGCACCGGCACCGGCACCGGCACCGGCACCGATACAGGCACCTCCGGCTCCGGTGGCGCTGGGACAGGCGACTCGGGTGCGGGCGACAGCGGTGGCAGCGGCACGGGCGAGGGTGCCGACGGGACGAGCCCGACCACGGGCCCCACGCCGGCCGGTCCAGGCAGCTCCGGCGGTTCCGGGACGAGCCCGACACCCGCACCGGGCCCAGCTGCGCCTGGCCCCGGTGGCACCGGCGCGCCGGACGCGACGTCGTACGACGGCGTCGGGGCGTTCGGTGTCACGCGGATCGGCCCGGTCCATGTGCCGACCTCGGGCGGGACGCTCGTCGTCGTCACCGCGACCGCCCTCGAGCCGGGGACGGGTGTGCGCATCGGAGCCACCGCCCCCGGTCGCGTGCTGCTCACGACGCCGACCACGCTCGTGTTCCTCACGCCCCCGGCCGTGGCGGGCATCCACGACGTCACCCTGTTCCGCCTGGCACGTACCAGCGTGCTGCCCGGCGCACTGACCTACCAGGACGTCGTCGCCCCGGGCGGCGGCACGGCTCCCGGGGCGACCGAGCCGGCCGAGGGCGGCACCGGCGGCCCGGGCTCCGGCAGCACCGGTCCCGGCAGCACCGGCTCCGACGGCTCAGGCGCGGGCGACGCCGGCTCGGCCGACACCCCGTCGGGGGGCACCGGCTCCGGCGGCACCGGCTCGGGCGATGCGGGCTCGGGCGACGGGTCGGCGGGGTCGGGCGACGGCGGGTCGGGCGACGGGTCGGCGGGGTCGGGCGACCCCGGTTCCGGGGACACCGGCGGGTCCACACCCACGGCACCGGCGGCCACCCGCACGGGGCCGCACGGCGAGCGACTGGTCCGCAACGACGCGCTCGCCTCGCTGGCCGGCCTGTGGTCCCTCGGCTGCGCCACGACGTGCGCGGGGATGCAGGTCTAGCTGCCCGGCAGGTGCCGCACACGCACCGACAGGCACGTCACGCAGCCCTCGAGCTTCTCGAACTCCCCGATGTCCACCGGCACCGGGACGTAGCCGAGGTCCGCGAGCAGGTCGGCCGTGCGCGGTGCGGCCGCGGACAGCAGCAGCCGGTCCTGCCCGAGCAGCACCACGGCGGTGCCGTGCTCCTCGGGGACGGGGCGGAAGCGGCCCAGCAGGCGCGGGTCGTCGACGAACGGCTCGTACCCGATGACCGTGCCGTCCGGCAGCGCCGTGACGGCCGTCTTGAGGTGCAGCACCCGGCTGACCGGGACGGCCACGACGGTCCCGCCCAGCGGGGCGAGGATCGCGCGCAGCTGGCGCACACCGTCGGCGTTGGTCCGGCCGCCCCGGCCCACGAGCACGGTGTCGCCGATCTTCAGCACGTCGCCGCCGTCGAGGGTGCCCGGGGCCTCGATCCGCGCCACGGCGCAGCCCAGTGCCGCGACGGCGCGCTCCGTGGCGCCCTCCTCGCCGCGGCGGGACGGGTGCCCGGCGCGGCACACCACCGCCAGCCCCCGGAACATCACCACGGTGTCCTCGACGAACACCGCGTCGGGGTGCCCCGGCGACGGGTCGACCTCGCGCACGTCCCAGCCGTTGTCGCGCAGGGCCGCGACGTACCCGTCCCACTGCACCAGCGCGCGGTCGAGGTCCACGGGCACGCGGTCGATGTGCTCGACCACCCCGTCGGCGAGGGTCGGGGACGGGCGACGGACCAGGGCGACGACCACGGGTGGCTCCTCGATGTCGGTGCGGGGGTGCGGCTCAGTCGCGCGCGCGGACGGCGCGGCGGTGGTTCTCCAGGGCGACCAGCTCGGCGAACGCCGCGCCGTACTCCTCGGCCTGGCCCACCGGGTCCATCCTCTGCAGACGGCCGCGGCGATCGGCGATCCGTCGGGTCAGACCGAGGTCCACGAGCGCAGCGACCACCCCGCGGACGTAGTCCTCGACGGCCTCCGGCCGGTCCTCGGGCAGCGGTGCGACGGCGAGCTCCGTGACGAGGTCGACCACGGGCCCGGCGGCCTCCTCGCGCACGCGCTCCGCCCAGCCCGAGCCCTGGGACCCCGGTCCGCCTGCGGCCCGGATCGCCTCGTGCACGGCCCGGAAGGCCCGGACGGAGAACGCGTCGTCACCCAGCGCGTCGAACGCGGCGGCGTCCACCGAGCCGGGGTACTGGAGCACGGCCTCCAGCGCGTTGCGCTCGAGGCGGGCGACGGGGTCCCCGCGGTCCGGCGCCAGCATCCGCGCCGACGGGCGGGGCGGCTCGACGTCCTCGCCGCCGGATCCCCCGCGACCCGCGCCGCGGCCGGCGTCGC
>NZ_DAORSQ010000043.1:9491-21135 GCF_035443605.1 Actinotalea sp.
GTGCGCGGTCGCCTGCCGCCCCGCGACCGCCACGGCCTGGCGCACGGCGTCCTGCTCCATGCCCAGCCAGCCGGCGAGCATCCGGGCGTACTCGGGGCGCAGCGCCGCGTCGCGGATCCCGGCGACCACGGGTGCCGAGGCCCGCAGCGCGGCCACGCGACCCTCCACGGTGTCGAGGTCGTGCGCGCGCAGGGTCGAGCGCAGCACGAACTCGAAGAGCGGCTGTCGCCCGGCCACGAGCGCCTTGACGGCGTCCGGCCCGCGCGCCTGGCGCAGCTCGCACGGGTCCATCCCCGACGGCTCGATCGCCACGAAGGTCTGGGCGTAGAACTTCTGGTCCTCGCCGAACGCCCGGAGCGCGGCCTTCTGACCCGCGGCGTCGCCGTCGAACGTGAAGATGATCTCCCCGCCGACCGAGGTGCCCGAGGCGAGCTGCACCCCTGCGCCCGCCGACGTGTCCCCGACCAGCCGCCGCACGATCCGCGCGTGGTCCGGGCCGAAGGCCGTGCCGCACGTCGCCACGGCCGTCGGCACCCCGGACAGGTGCGCTGCCATGACGTCGGTGTACCCCTCGACGACCACCACCTGCTTGGCCCTGGCGATCTCGCGCTTGGCCAGATCGATGCCGTAGAGCACCTGGGCCTTCTTGTAGAGCGGGGTCTCCGGGCTGTTGAGGTACTTGGGGCCCTGGTCGTCCTCGAGCAGCCGGCGCGCGCCGAAGCCGACGACGTCCCCGGTGACGTCCCGGATCGGCCACACCAGGCGGCCGCGGAACCGGTCGTACGGCCCGCGGTTGCCCTGGCTCATCAGCCCAGAGCTGGTCAGCTCGCCCTCGGTGAACCCGCGCCCCCGCAGGTGGCGCAGCAGGTGGTCCCAGCCCTGCGGGGCGAACCCCACCCCGAAGTGCTCGGCCGCGGAGCGGTCGAACCCGCGCTCGGCCAGGAACGTGCGCCCGACGGCGGCCTCGGGGGTCGCGAGCTGCTCGGCGTAGTACGCCGCGGCGGCACGGTGCGCCTCGAGCAGCCGTTGACGTCGCCCCGGCTCCTCGCCGGGGCGCACGGCCCCGCCCTCCTCGTAGCGCAGCTGGACCCCGACCCGGCCCGCGAGGTGCTCGACCGCCTCGGTGAAGCCCAGCCCGTCGACCTTCTGCAGGAACGAGATGACGTCGCCGCCCTCGCCGCAGCCGAAGCAGTGCCACAGGCCGACCTGGGGCCGCACGTGGAAGGAGGGCGACCGCTCGTCGTGGAACGGGCACAGGCCCTTCATCGAGCCCACGCCGGCGGTCTTGAGCGTGACGTGCTCGCCCACGATCTCCTCGATCCGCGCGCGCTCGCGGACGGCTGCCACGTCCTCGCGTCGGATCCGCCCTGCCACGCCGTGAGTCTAGGTGCTGCGGCGGACGCCGTCCGGCCGTCGAGGGCCGCCGGCGGGCGCCGTCAGCCTCGTGGCGGGTGCAGGCGCGCGTGCCACTCGGCGGCGCTGACGTCGGTGAGCGATGCGACCTGGTCGACGACCACGCGCAACCGTGCCGCGTCGTCCGCCGCCTCGGCCCAGTCCGCCTGGAACGGGACCTCGAGGGCGTCGGGGGCGCGGTCCGCCAGGAGCACGACGAGCTCGGCGAGGATCTCGCGCTGACGGCGGTACAGCGGCTCGTGCTCGCGCGGGGCCATGACGTACCGCGCGGCCAGCCCCTTGAGGACGAGGATCTCGGCGAGGTCGGCCGGCGGCACCACCAGCTGGGCGGCGTACCGGGTCAGCGGTCCCGGCCCGTACCGCGCGCGGGTGGCGTCGATCGCGGCGCCCGCGAACCGGCCGATGAGCTGGCTCGTCATGTCCTTGAGCGCGGCGAGCGCGCGCCGCGAGCCGTCGTAGCCGCGCACCCACGGCTGCAGCGTGGGCAGGCGCCGCATCGCCGCCTCGAGGTCCTCGGTGCTGACGGCGGCGCCGTACCAGTCGTGCACCACCTCGGCGACGTGCGCGCGCACCTCGGCGTCGTCCAGCACGTCCAGCGCGAGGCGCCCGCCCACCACGGCGTCCTCGACGTCGTGCACCGAGTACGAGATGTCGTCGGCGAGGTCCATCACCTGGGCCTCGAGGCAGCGCACCCGCACCGGCGCGCCCTCGCGCAGCCAGGCGAACACGTCGGCGTCGTCGTCGTACACCCCGAACTTGCCCGAGGGTGTCCCGTCCGGCCGCGGCGGGGCGTCCGCGGCCGACCACGGGTACTTCACCGACGCGTCGAGGCTGGCCCGGGTGAGGTTGAGCCCGACGGCGCGCCCCGAGACCGGGTCGATCACCTTGGGCTCGAGCCGGGTGAGCAGCCGCAGGGTCTGCGCGTTGCCCTCGAAGCCACCGATCGACGCGCTGACCTCGGCCAGCGCGCGCTCGCCGTTGTGGCCGAACGGCGGGTGGCCCAGGTCGTGCGCCAGGCACGCCGCGTCGACGACGTCGGGGTCGCAGCCCAGCGCCTTGCCCAGCTCGCGGCCCACCTGGGCGACCTCGAGGGTGTGGGTGAGCCGGGTGCGCACGAAGTCGTCGCTCGCCGGTCCGAGCACCTGGGTCTTGGCACCGAGCCGGCGCAGGGCGGACGAGTGCAGGATGCGCGCGCGGTCCCGCTCGAAGGGCGTGCGCTGCCTGCTCTTCGGCGCCTCGTCGAACGGCCGCCTGCGGTCGGCGTCGGTGTACGGGCCGGCCACGGGGCCGGCCCGGCCGGTCGTGGTCTCGGGCACAGGTGAACCCTAGCCACGTGCGACGGGGTGGCGCCGGGGCCGACCCGCCCCGACCCCCAGCCCCCCACGGGGTGCGGCGCTACCCTCCAGGGATGGCCCTGCCCCGCACCGCCGATGCCGTCGTCGTGGGCGCCGGGCTCGCGGGACTCGCTGCGGCGCGCGTGCTCACCGGCGCCGGGCTCGAGACCGTGGTCCTCGAGGCGGGGGACGGCGTGGGCGGCCGGGTGCGGACCGACGTGGTCGACGGGTTCCGGCTGGACCGGGGCTTCCAGGTGCTGAGCACCGGCTACCCCGAGGTCGTCCGCGTGCTCGACCTCGACGCGCTCGATCTCCAGCCGTTCGCGCGCGGGGCCGTCCTCGTCACGGCCGACGGCCGCTACGCCGTCGGCGACCCGCGCCGTTGGCCCGCCGCCGCGCTGGGCTCCGCGCGCGCGCTGGGCTCGGCCCACGCTCCCCTGGGCCCGCCGCACGCGCTGCTCGAGCTCGTCCGGTTCAGTGGCCACGCCGCGACCACGCCGCCGCGACGGATCATCGCGGCCCCGGAGCGCAGCACGGCCAGCGAGCTCGAGCGCCGCGGCATCACGGGCGACGTGCTCGAGCGGTTCGTCCGCCCGCTGCTGGCCGGGATCGTGCTGGACGAGTCGCTGAGCACCTCCGCGCGCTTCGTCACGCTGGTGTGGCGCACGCTGCTGCGCGGCACGTCCGCCGTCCCCGCAGCCGGGATGGGGGCGATCGGGGCGCAGCTCGCGGACCGCCTGCCCGCCGGCACCGTCCGCCTGTCGACGCGGGTCCGGGCGATCACGCCCACCGGGGTGCTCACCGACGCCGGCCCCGTCACCGCCCGCACCGTGGTGGTCGCCGCCGACCCGCGCGCCGCCGTCGGCCTGCTCGACCTGCCGCCCGTCCCGATGCGGGGTGTCAGCACCTACTACCACCTCAGCACCCACGCACCGGGCCCGGACCGGGCGATCGTGCTCGACGCGCGCGGGCCGGGCCGTGGGCCCGTCGTCACCACCGTGGTGCTGAGCAACGTCGCACCGTCGTACGCGCCCGACGGGCGCGCGCTGGTGGCGAGCTCGGTCCTCGGCCGCGAGGCCGTGCCTGAGGCCGTCGTCCGCGCAGAGCTCGCCGTGCTGCACGGCGCGGACACGCGCGACTGGGTCCACCTGGCGACCGTGGACGTGCCGGACGCCCTGCCTGCCGGCCCCCTGCCGCCGTCGCTCCGGCTGCCGGTGCGCCTGGCCGAGGGCCGCTACGTGGCGGGCGACCACCGCGACACCCCGAGCATCCAGGGCGCGCTCGTCTCGGGCCGGCGCGCCGCGCGGGCCGTGCTGCGCGACCTCGGCCTCGTCGAAGGTCCGACGCAGCGCGTCGGGTGAGATGGGAGAGTTGACCCTCGTGACCTCACTCTCCCCCGGCTCCGGCGACGACCGGTCGACCACCACGACGCTCATCCACCCGGCACGGCCCGCCTCCGAGTGGTGGCGCACCGCCGTGATCTACCAGGTCTACCCGCGCTCGTTCGCGGACAGCGACGGGGACGGGGTCGGCGACCTGCGCGGGGTCACCGCACGGCTGGGCCATCTCGCGCGGCTCGGCGTCGACGCCCTGTGGCTCTCGCCGTTCTACCGCTCGCCCCAGAACGACGGGGGCTACGACGTCGCCGACTACCGCGACATCGACCCCCTGTTCGGCACGCTGGCCGACGCCGATGCGCTGCTCACCGAGGCGCACCGCCGCGGCCTGCGGGTGTTCGTCGACCTCGTGCCCAACCACACGTCGGCCGAGCACCCGTGGTTCCGCGCCGCCATGGCCGCCGCGCCGGGCAGCGCCGAGCGAGCCCGCTACCTGTTCCGCGAGGGACGCGGGCCGGACGGCGCGGAGCCACCCAACAACTGGCGCTCGGTGTTCGGCGGGCCCGGCTGGACGAGGGTCACCGAGGCCGACGGCCGCCCGGGCCAGTGGTACCTGCACCTGTTCGACGTCACCCAGCCGGACCTCGACTGGGACAACCCCGAGGTCCGGGCCGAGTTCGAGTCCGTGCTGCGGTTCTGGCTCGACCGGGGCGTCGACGGTTTCCGCGTGGACGTCGCGCACGGCCTGGTCAAGGAGGCCGGCCTGCCGGACTGGGCCGGGCGGTCCTCGCTGCTCGAGGTCGACACCGGCCCGGACGCGCGCGACTCCTCCGGGCCGATGTGGGACCAGGAGGGCGTGCACGACGTCTACCGCGCGTGGCGTGCCGTCCTCGACGAGTACGACGGCGACCGTGCGATGGTCGCCGAGGCGTGGGTGGAGCCGGTCGCGAACCTGGCCCGCTACGTGCGGCCGGACGAGATGCAGCAGGCCTTCAACTTCGACTTCCTCATGGCCCCGTGGTCGGCGCCGAGGCTGCGGGAGGTCATCACGTCCTCGCTGGGCGAGATGGACGCCGTCGGCGCCCCCACCACGTGGGTGCTGTCCAACCACGACGTCGTGCGGCACCCGAGCCGGCTTGGCCTGCCCGCAGACGCGCCGTGGCCGCACGGCATCGGGGCATCGGACACCCAGCCCGACGAGGAGCTGGGCCTGCGCCGGGCCCGTGCGGCGGCGATGCTCATGCTCGCACTGCCCGGCTCGGCCTACCTCTACCAGGGTGAGGAGCTGGGCCTGCCCGAGCACACCACGCTCGACGACGCCGAGCGTCAGGACCCCGTGTGGCCACGCTCGGGCTTCACCGAGCGCGGGCGGGACGGCTGCCGCGTGCCGCTGCCGTGGGCCGCGGCCGAGCCGGGTCTCGGCTTCTCGCCGACCGGGCTGACCTGGCTCACGCAGCCCGCGTCGTTCGTGCGGTACGCGCTGGACGCCCAGCAGGGCAGGCAGGGCTCGACGTTCGAGCTCTACCGGGGCGCGTTGCGGCTGCGCAAGGAGTTCCGGCTCGGCTCCGGGTCGCTCGCGTGGGTCGACGGGCTGCCCACGGGCGCGGGCCAGGCCCTGGCCTTCGTCAACCGCGAGGTCCTGGTGCTCACCAACACCGGGACCAGCGCGCTGCGCCTGCCGGCGGACCTCGACGTGGTGCTGACGTCCCAGCGCCTGCCGCTTGCCAACGACGGCGCGTGGCTCGTACCGCCGGACACGACGGTCTGGGCCCGGCTGACCTGAGGGTCGGCGGGGGCGCGGGCCCGGCGCGAGCGCGGCACGGGCCGCCGCTCAGCCCTCGGGCTGCGCACCGACGTGCAGCGCGACCGCCGTGCGTCCGGGCACCGTGACCTCGACGGACCCGCCGACGACGGTCACCTCGCCGCCGGCGCAAGCACCGTCCACCGGGGCGCCCGCGACGACGTCGCAGTAGGTGCCGTCCGGCAGGGACGTGGACAGCGTGTCGGTGCGCTCGTCCGGGGAGCCGTTGACCACCACGAACGCGGTCTCACCGCGGCCGAAGGCGATCGCCTTGGTGTCCGTCCAACCGTCCACGACGGCGCCGTCCGCCGCGGCGATCCGCCAGCCGATCATCCCGGTGAGCGCGGGCCAGCGGTGCTGGCACACCCAGGCGCCGTCGGCGAGCTCGGCGTCAGGGCCGGAGCCCTCGGCGCACACCGCGTCGAGCACGGCGCCGTCGGCGTCCTGCTCCGGGCCGGCATCGCGGTCCGTGAACGCGTAGCCCGAGTACAGGACCGGCGTGCCGTACGACCCGGCGAGCATCAGCACGTCGGCCAGCACGGAGGACCACCCGTCGTCCCAGCGCAGCGTCGACCCGTTGCGCTCGGTGTCGTGGTTCTCCACGAAGACCACGGCGGCCTCGCTCGGCAGGGACCCGGGCGAGCTGCCGAGGCCCTCGGCGCGGTCCACCGAGCCCGTGCGGCCGATGGACTCCAGCTCGCGGCCGTAGAGGAAGTCGAAGACCTGCCCCGCCGCGACGTAGTCCGCCGGCTGGATCGGCTCCCCCGCCCCGCCGATGACCTTCTGGAGGATGCGGGTGCCCTCGGGCAGCTCGGCGACCACAGCCGCGACGTCGTCGGCCGCCATGTGCTTGGCCGCGTCGATCCGGAAGCCCGCGACGCCGAGCGAGAGCAGGTCCTCGAGGTAGGCGACGATCGTGGCGCGCACGTGCTCGGAGCCGGTGTCGAGGTCCGCGAGGTTGACCAGCTCGCAGGTCTGGACCTCGTCGGCGTCCTGGTAGTCGGCGATGTCGTCGTCCGACGCCAGCCCGCAGTGGTGGAAGTCGCCGTCGGCGTCCGAGTACAGGCCCGGGTACTCGTAGTGCTCGTAGTCGGTGCCGGCCCAGCCGACACCGCCGTCGGAGTCCCCCGTCATGTGGTTGACCACCGCGTCGGCGATGACGGCGACGCCGGCCTGCCCGCACGTGTCGACCATCGCGGCGAACTCCTCACGGGTGCCGAGGCGTGACTCGACGCGGTGCGAGACCGGCTGGTAGGCCGTCCACCAGGCCTCGCCGAGCACGTGCTCCTGCGGCGGGGACGTGAGCACCCAGCCGTAGCCGGCGGGACCGAGCACGTCGGTGCACTCCGTGGCGATCGCGTCCCAGGTCCACTGGAACATCTGCACGCCGACGTCGGAGGCCGGCTCGGGGTCCGACGGGGTGCAGGCGGCGAGGGAGGCGGTTGCGAGCGCCAGGCCGACAACCGGGCCGGTCCCGCGAGCGAGGGCACGACGCATGGGCTCCACCTCGGTGCTGGCGGCGGCGGTGCCGCGGTGGTCGGGTGCGGCCAGCCTACGTGCTGCCCAGGGCGGCGAGCCCGTCCTGCCGGACGAGGAACAGCCGTCCGCCGAGCTGGATCAGGGCGACGCCGTCCTCGATCGTGCTGCTCCAGCGGGTCTCGCCGGTGTGCAGGTCCAGGCCGACGATCGCGCTCCCGTAGTCCTCGAGAAGTGCGACTGTGCCGCCGTCGCTGACCACAGAGCTCACCCAGGGATCCGAGTCGACCGACCACAGCGCTGTCCCGTCGGCCAGCGACCACGCACCCACGGCCTCCGACCCCGCGACCACGAGCACCCCGTCGAGCCGCAGGGGGGCACCGCCGGCCTGGGCACCCGCCGTGCCGAGGTCTCGCCCGGTCGCCGCGTCGACGAGCGTCAGCCGGCCGGAGTCCCCCTGCACGAGCAGCGTGCCGGGCCGCGATCCGTCGTCCACCGCGACCCGCGCGATCTGACCGTCGCGCTCGAACCGGTCGCTGCCGTCCCGCTCGCTGACGACCACCCGTGCGGTGCCCGCCGGGGACAGCACCGTGCGCGCCACGCCCCCGCCGGGCACGGCCAGCTCGGCGACGGCCCAGGACAGGTCGGCGCGGTAGTCCCACACCCCGGGATCGTCGAGCAGCGCGCCGTCGGCGTCGTCGAGGACGACGGAGGTGAAGCGGCCGGAGGCGTCCCCCGCGGTGAACCGCAGCGCCCCGTCGCCGAGCTCGGCGAAGACGTTCCACGTCCCCTCGACGAGCCCCTCGGTCCCGCCCTCCACCAGCGGCTCGGGCAGCACCTGACGCCAGACCTCCCCGGTGAAGGGCGACCAGCGCACGGCGGTCAGCGCTCCCCGCGCGTCGAGCCCGTAGACGAGCAGGTCGCCGACCAGCGGCACCGGGTACCCGCCACCGACCTCGAGCGCCAGCGACGCCAGCAGTGCGCCGGTCGCCGGCTCCCGCGACTCGACGAGCGTGCGGTCCGGCGACGAGCCAGACGCCGTGCAGACCACGCGGGCGCCCTGCGCGGCGTCGACGGCCGGCGGCAGGCCGTAGATCCCCCAGTCCGGCCCGCCCCTGGTCCACGCCTGGCAGCTGTCGCCGGCGGTCTCGACCTCCCACACCACCGACCCGTCGGCCGGGTCCAGCGCCGCGACCGTCGTCGGCATGAGGCCCGGGCCGTCCCCCCCGGCGTAGCGCATGACGACGAGGCCGTCACCCGCCGCACCGACCGGGTAGACGTCCTGGGCCTCCCACACCGTGACCGGTGGCTCGTCGAGCGAGCCGACCAGGCCCTCGACCCCCGCGAGCACTGCGGCCCGCTCGGCCGCGCGGTGCGCGTCGAGCAGGACGACGACCGCGAGCAGGACGGCCCCCGCCGCGACACCCCGCGTCCACGCACGCTCGGAGACGCGGGGGCGGTGCGCGGCCGCCCACCGGGCGACCCGCCGGGGAGTGGCAGGGCCGGCGTCGTCGCGCGGGCCCCGCGGCTCGTCGTCCTCGACGAGCTCGACCTCGACGAACTCGTCCCCCCGGGCCATGCCGCGAGCGTACGACGTCACGGAGCGCGTGCGGCGCGCTCTGGTCAGGTCAGGGCACCGGACCACCGGGAGGAGTCCCCATGACGGCGCGACGACGCGGCGCGCGGTACTGGATCGGCCGGTACCTGCCGAGCGAGCTGGCCGCCACGGTGGGTGCGATCGGCGGGGCATGGCTCGCCCACCGGGCGACCGGCTCGCTCGCGGCGGCCGCCGTCGTAGGCACCGTCGTCGAGGGGATCGGGTTCTACGCGGTGTCCGTGGCCCGGATGCTCGCGGCAGAGCTGCGCTCCGATGCGCCCCGCCGGGACCCCGCAGTGGCCCGGGGCGCCGCGCGACGCCGCCGTCCGACCCGGGTGCTGCGCGCCCTGCTGCGCACGGCCGCGCTCACGGTCGCGGAGTTCGGGCCGGCCGAGGCGCTCGACACGCTGCTCGTGCGGCCGGGGCTGATGTACGTCGCGCCGCTGGTCCTCGGCTCGCCGCTGCTCGGCTGGACCGTCGGCAAGGTCGCGGCCGACGTCGTCTTCTACGCCGTCGCCGCAGCGTGCCACCTGCTGACGACGCGCGCTGCCGACGTCGCGCCGCCCAGCCACGACCGTACGGTCGCGCCGGCAGAGAGCCCCGTCCGCGCCGAGCAGCCCTAGCGCCGGGGCCAGGCCCACGCGGGGCCGTCGAACGCCAGCTGCCCGGCGACCGTCGTCGCAGCGCCCTGCCGGACGAGCTCGATGACGTTCGCCTCGGGCCGCAGCGCCTGGACGAGCTCGCGCGCGTGGGTCACCACCACCAGCTGGGTGCGATCGGCCGCGTCGGCGACCATCGCCGCGAGCGCGGGCAGCAGGCTCGGGTGCAGGCTCGCCTCCGGCTCGTTGAGCACCAGCAGCCCGGGCGGCCGCGGGGACAGCAGCGCGGCGGCCAGCAGCAGGAACCGCAGCGTGCCGTCGGACAGCTCCGCGGCGCCCAGCGGGCGCTGGATCCCGGGCTGGCGCAGGGCGAGACGGCACGTCCCGTCGTCGTCCTCGGTGAGCACCAGCCGCGAGCCGTCGAAGGCCTCCCCGACCGCGGCGTGCAGGGCCTGCGCGTGCCCGATCCGGTCGATGGTCGTCAGCGCCGCGGCGAGGTCGCCCCCGCCGGGGCTCAGCACCGGCGTGAACGTCGCCACGCCCGGACGTCGTGCCGGGGCGTCGGCGTCGGTGCGCAGGTGGTCGTAGAACCGCCAGCGGCGGGCCTGCTCGCGGATGGCGTACACCTCGGGCGCCTGCGCCGGGTCCACGAGCGCCGCCATGAGCGACTCGTGGTCCCCGAGCCGCCACGGGGCAGGGCGCCACCCGCCATCGGCGTCGCGCGTGCGCACCAGGGGCCCGTGCCGGTCCGCCAGGAGGGTCGCGGGGCGCAGCAGCTCCCCCGCCCAGATCGCCTCGGCCTTGATGACCGGGTCGAGCGGGAACGGCCCCATGGTGGGCAGGCCCAGGTCGATGGCATAGGACAGGTCGTCGCTGGCGAAGCCCAGGCGCATCGCGACGCGCTCGGCGCTCCGGCCCCCGGCGTGCAGCGCCGAGCGCATCCCGCCCTCCTGGGCGAGCGTCGAGATCGCCCCGGCCCGCACGAGGTCGGCCAGCAGGCGCAGCGCGCGGTAGACGCTCGTCTTGCCGGTGCCGTTGGCCCCCGTGACGACGTTGAGCGGGCCGAGGCCGAGCACGACGTGCCGCAGGGAGCGGTAGTTCTCGATCGCGACGGTACGCAGCACGGCCCGACCCTAGCTGGACCCGGCCCTCCGCTCCGTGGCTGCCGTGGGAGCAGAGAGGTCTAGCGGAGGATGCCGGACCTCGGGAGGCTCGACCCCTTGAGCAGTGCACCCAGGCCGCCAGTGGACGACCACGCCTACGCAAGCACGAAGAACCGAAGGTCCCCCAGCGGCAGGGGCCGCGTGCTACGGTCGACCTGCGACACGAAGTCGTAGCCGCTTTGACATCGCCATGGGGGCGCATGGATGGTCAACGCACAGAACGCAACGGATCGCAGGAAGCGGCGCTGGCTCATAGCCCTCATCCTGATCAATGTCGCCCTGACGCCTCTTTCCTTCATACCTACGGACTCCCGCGTCTCCACGGCGATTCGCATTCTGGCATTCCTCGCAGTCCTCGGCGCATTGACCTTGGCCGGAGCGACCCTCAACCTTCCTCGCATGACGGGCTGGAAGCGGGGCATTGCGGTTGGCGTTCCCCTGGTCGCCGCAGTCGTTGCTGGTGCAATTGCCTTCGGATACATCACCAGCGCCAGCACTAGTGATGCAGTGGAGGACGACGCGTTCCAGATCGATATGCTGACTGACAGCAGCCCCACCATCCCGGTGTCCCGGATCGTCGTCAGTCCTTCCGACGCGACCTCGGCTGCCGCGATCGAAAGCGCTGCCGACATCGCCGGGGCCCTGAGTGTCATCGAGGGGGCGGCCGCCCAGGAGTTGGTTGCGGCCGCTCAAAACTCCAACTACACCTCCAGGCGAGGAGGCACCCTCGATTGGGAGGGCGCCATTGTTGAACGCAGCACGACGATGCGACTGGTCACGATTCCCTTTGTAGGGACCGACTTCCCGGAGATCGACAAGATCGTCTTCATGCTCGCAGCCCATAACGCTACAGTTGTCGAATTCTCAACCCAGATTGTCGACGAGTCTACTGTGAACTTCCGAATGTGGCAGAATGGGGCAGCG
>NZ_DAORSQ010000044.1:0-20812 GCF_035443605.1 Actinotalea sp.
CACCTCGCTGCAGGCCGTGTACGTGCCCGCCGACGACTACACCGACCCGGCGCCGGCGACCACCTTCGCCCACCTGGACGCGACCACAGAGCTGTCCCGCGAGATCGCCTCGCGCGGTCTCTACCCGGCCGTCGACCCGCTGACCTCGACCTCGCGGATCCTCGACCCGCGGTTCGTCGGTGCGGACCACTACGCGACGGCCGTGCGCGTCAAGCAGATCCTGCAGCGCAACAAGGAGCTCCAGGACATCATCGCGATCCTGGGCGTCGACGAGCTGTCCGAGGAGGACAAGATCGTCGTGTCGCGGGCCCGCCGCATCCAGCAGTTCCTCTCGCAGAACACCTACATGGCCACCCAGTTCACCGGCGTCCCGGGCTCCACGGTGCCGATGAGCGAGACCATCGAGGCGTTCAGCAAGATCGCGGACGGCGAGTTCGACCACATCGCCGAGCAGGCCTTCTTCAACATCGGCGGCCTGGAGGACCTCGAGCGCAACGCCGCGAGGATCGCCAAGGAGATCGGCTGACGTGGCCAACCTCGAGGTGGACCTCGTCGCCGCCGACCGCCGCGTGTGGTCGGGCGAGGCGAGCATGGTCAGCGCCCCCGCCGCCGACGGTGAGATCGGCATCCTGCCCGGGCACGCGCCCGTGCTCGCCGTGCTCCGGCCCGGCACCGTGCGGATCCGTGCGGTCGACGGCGGCGTGCAGACGATCCGGGTCGACGCCGGGTTCCTGTCCGTGGACAGCAACCAGGTGACGCTCGTGGTGGACTCGGCCGAGCCGGACGCCGCGCCGGCTCCGGGCACCCGGCGCTGAGGGCGCACGACGGTGGAGCTGGTGACCGCGCTGATGGGGGTCGGCGCGGTCCTGCTCGTCGTGGTGGTGGTCGCCGGGCTGTACGTCTCGCGCGTGCGCACGCTCGCCCTGCGGCCCGGGTCGTTCTCGTGCCGCCTGAGGTTGGCCGGCGGACCGGGCGCCCCGGGGATCGCGCGGTACGGCCCGGCGCGCCTGGTCTGGTGGCGCACGCTGTCGCTGTCCCCCCGCCCCGCGCGGATGTGGCTGCGTGAGCGGCTCGACCTCGTCGAGCGGGTCACGCTCGCCGAGGTCGACGAGCTGGGCCGCCCCATGGTGCTGGTCCGGTGCCGGCACGACGACGAGGAGTTCGAGCTGATGATGTCCGCCGCGGCCCACACCGGCCTGGTGTCCTGGGTCGAGGCCGGACCGCGCCCCGTCGGCCGGGCGCGCTGAGTGCGGCTCGTCGTCGCCCGCTGCGCCGCGCGGTACTCCGGGCGCCTCAACGCCCACCTCCCGATGGCCACCCGGCTGCTCGTGGTCAAGGCCGACGGGAGCGTGCTGCTGCACTCCGACGGCGGCTCGTACAAGCCGCTCAACTGGATGAGCCCCCCGTGCGCGCTCGCCGTGGTCGAGCCGGACGACGAGGCCGCCGCGCGCGGCGTGAGCGTCGTGTGGCAGGTGCAGCACACCAAGACCGACGACCGCCTGGAGATCGAGCTCTTCGAGGTGCTCCACGACTCTGCCCACGAGCTCGGGGTGGATCCCGGGCTCGTCAAGGACGGCGTGGAGGCGCACCTGCAGGTGCTGCTCGCCGAGCACATCGGGCTGCTGGGGGCCGGGCACACCCTCGTGCGCCGGGAGTACCCCACGGCGATCGGCCCGGTCGACATCCTGGCGCGCGACGCGTCGGGGGGCACGGTGGCGGTGGAGATCAAGCGGCGCGGCGACATCGACGGCGTCGAGCAGCTCACGCGCTACCTCGAGCTCCTCAACCGCGACCCGCACCTGACCCCCGTGCGCGGCGTCTTCGCGGCCCAGGAGATCAAGCCCCAGGCGCGCGTGCTGGCCACCGACCGCGGCATCGCCTGCCTCGTCCTCGACTACGACGCGATGCGTGGGATGGACGACGTGCACGCGCGGCTCTTCTGAGCGCACCGCCCGACCCCGAGCACGCCGCCCGACGGCGCCCGACACCGCCGTGGGGCAGGATCGGGGGCATGAGCACCCCTGAGGTTCGGCCGGACGCGCCGGGTCTGGACGCGTGGCGGCGGACCTACCTGCTCGGTTCCCTCGACGAGGTGGACGTCGACCCCGACCCCTTCGTCCAGGTCCGTCGGTGGTTCGACGACGCGGTCGCCGCCCGCCTGACCGAGCCGAACGCCATGGTCCTGGCGACGGCCTCCGCGGACGCCGTGCCGTCCGCGCGCACGGTGCTGCTCAAGGGCCTCGACGAGCGGGGCTTCGTCCTGTTCAGCCACCACGGCTCGCGCAAGGGGCGGGACATGGCGGCGAACCCGCGCGCGAGCCTGGTCTTCCCGTGGTTCGCCATGGACCGGCAGGTCGTGGTGGTCGGGGACGTCGAGCTCGTGGACCGCGCGGAGGTCGAGGCCTACTTCGCCAGCCGCCCGCACGGCTCGCGCCTCGGGGCGTGGGTCAGCAGGCAGTCGACCGTCATCGCCGACCGGTCGGTGCTCGACGAGCGGCTCGCCGAGGTGTCGGCGCGCTGGCCCGAGGGAACGGACGTCCCCGTGCCCGCGTTCTGGGGCGGGTTTCGCGTGGTCCCGTCCACGGTCGAGCTCTGGCAGGGGCGCGAGTCACGGCTGCACGACAGGTTGCGCTACCGCAGGGCCGGCGGCGGCTGGGTGCTGGAGCGGCTGTCGCCCTGACCGGTTCGACCGCAGCGCCGCCGGCGCGGGACACTGGTGCCATGACCACGTCGACCATCGCCCTGCGCGGCACCGCGGTGACCACGACGGCCGTCCTCGCGGACGCCGTCGTCGTCGTGACGGGGGATCGGATCGCCTGGGTGGGACCGGTCGAGGACTGCCCGGCCGAGCTGGTCGGGCTCGTCGGTCCCGCGGCGCCGGCCGGCACCACGCTGCTGCCCGGCCTGGTCGACGTGCACTGCCACGGTGGCGGGGGAGCGAGCTTCCCGGACGCCACGGATGTGCCGACGGCGCTGCGGGGCGTGCTGGAGCACCGCGCGCACGGCACCACGACCCTCGTCGCATCGCTCGTCACGGCCGACGCCGCGACGCTCCTCGCCCGCACGGCGCTGCTCGCCGAGCTCGCCCATGCCGGTGAGCTCGACGGCATCCACCTCGAGGGCCCATTCCTCTCGCGCGCGCGGTGCGGTGCGCAGAACCCGGCCCTCATGGTCGCCGGCGACGCCGACCTCGTCCGCGCTGTCGCGGCGGCGGCGCGCGGCTTCCTCGCCACCATGACGGTCGCACCCGAGGTGGCCGGCGTCCTGGGCCGCGACGGGGTGCTGACCGCGCTGGCGGAGTGCGGCGCGCTGCCGTCGATCGGGCACACCGACGCGTCGGCTGAGCTCGTCGAGGAGGCGCTGGCGACGGCGTGGACGGCACTGGCCGGGCCCGGCGCGCGCTCGGGCCGGCCCACGGCGACGCACCTGTTCAACGGCATGCGGCCGCTGCACCACCGCGATCCCGGGCCCGCCGCCGCCTGCCTGGCGGCCGCGGCACGTGGGCGCGCCGTCGTCGAGCTCGTCGCGGACGGCGTGCACCTGGCGCCGGCGACCGTGCGGGCCGTGTTCGACCTCGTGGGCCCGGGGTCGATCGCCCTGGTCACCGACGCGATGGCCGCCACGGGGATGCCGGACGGCACGTACGAGCTCGGCCCCGTGCACGTGCGCGTGTCCGGCGGGGTGGCGCGGCTGGCCGACGGCGACGCGATCGCCGGGGGGACGGCACACCTGCTCGACGTCGTGCGGGCCACCGTTGCCGCGGGGGTCCCGCTGCGCGACGCCGTGCTCGCCGCGGCCACGACGCCGGCGCGGGTGCTCGGCCGCGCGGACGTCGGCGCGCTCGAGTCGGGCCGCCGGGCCGACGTCGTCGTCGTGGACGGCGACCTGCATCCGCTGCGCGTGCTGCGCGCTGGGCGCTGGGTCGCCTGACCCGTCGCCTGCCGATCGCCAGCCCGCTGCCCGACTGCTGCCCGCCGGCCCCGCCACCAGCCCGCCTCGCGTGACCGCCGTGACCGCTTCGTGACCTGAGACGCCTTGACGTCTCGATTTGTTTGATCGATACTATCAATCATCGAAGCGCTTCGACGAAGCGCTTCGATGATGCAGTGGTCCTGCAGACAGTGGTCCTGAAGACAGCAGTCCTGATCCCGGCGTACCGCACCTCGTGCGGGCGCCTCCGTTCCCCGGCCGATGGAGGCTGAGATGGCGACGATGGTCGACGTGGCGCGACTCGCCCACGTGTCCCTCAGCACCGTCTCCTACGCGCTGAGCGGGGCACGGCCGGTCTCCGCCGCCACCAAGGAGCGGATCGAGGCGGCGATGGCCGAGCTCGACTTCCGCCCCAACGCGATGGCCCGGTCGCTCGCCAGCCGCCGCAGCCGCACCCTGGCCCTCATCTACCCGGTGATGGAGGCGACCATGGGCGGCACGGTCGCCGAGTTCGTCACCAGCGCGGCGAGCGCGGCCCGCCAGGCCGGCTACCACCTGGTCCTCTGGCCGTTCGGCGCGCACCAGGCCGAGGAGATCCGCGACCTGGTCCAGCAGGGGATGGCCGACGGCGTCCTGCTCATGGAGGTCTGCCTCGCCGACGCCCGCGTCGACGTGCTGCACGCCGCGGGGGTGCCGTTCACCATGATCGGGCGGACCGCGCGGCCCGAGGGGCTGGCCTGCGTCGACGTCGACTTCGCCCTCACCACCGAGGAGGCCGTTGCCCACCTCGCCGGGCTGGGGCACACCCGCATCGGGTTCCTCAACCACTCAGCGGCGTCGTTCGAGGACGGCTACGGGGCGACCGTCCGGGCCCGCGAGGGCTTCCGGCGGGCGATGCTCGACCGCGGGCTGGTGCCGCACGACGTGCTGTGCGACGAGAGCCCGGCCGCCGGTCGCGCCGCGATGGCGCGCCTGCTCGAGGCCGAGCCGGGGCTGACCGCTGTCGTGACGATGAACGAGGTCGCGACCTTCGGTGCGACCGTCGAGCTCCAGGACCGCGGGCTGCGGATCCCGCAGGACGTCTCGGTCCTGTCGATCGTCACCTCACCCGGCGTCGGGGCCATGAGCAACCCGCCGCTGACCACCATGCACGCCCCCGGGGCCGAGCTCGGCCGGCTGGGGGTGCAGGCCCTGCTGGGCCTCATCGAGGGGGCCGCGCCCGTCGCGGACCCCGTCCTGGTCTCCTGCCGGCTCGAGGCCGGCGAGAGCACCGCTCGGGTGCGGTCGGGGCCGGGGCCCTCGACCCTCCCGCCCGCCTCCCTGCCTGCTCCGCCGACCTGAGGCAGCGCTCGGGACCTGCCCCGGAGGAACGCAGACCAGCACCGCCGGCCCGGTCGACCGGTGGGTGCCGCACGCCCTCGACCAGCACCACCGCACCACCAGCACGTCCCAGATCGACCCGCACGACTCAACGAGGAGAAGCTCATGGGTACACGCAAGCGCACCGGCCTCATCGCCGGCCTGATGGTCCTCCCGCTGGCGCTCGCCGCCTGCGGTGGCGGCGACACGGCCGGCACGGAGGAGGGCTCCACCGAGGGTCAGACCCTCAAGCTGTGGCACTACGAGGGCGAGGATTCCGCCATGGGCATCGCCTGGGCCGAGGCCATCAAGGTCTTCGAGGAGGAGACCGGCGCGACGGTCGAGTTCGAGCAGAAGGCCTTCGAGCAGATCCAGCAGACCGCCGGCATGGTGCTCAGCTCCGACGAGGGCCCGGACATCATGGAGTACAACAAGGGCAACGCCACGGCGGGCCTGCTCTCCTCCCAGGGTCTGCTGACGGACCTCACGGACGTGGCGGCCGAGCGCGGCTGGACCGAGACGCTGCCGGGCAGCCTGCAGACGACCGCGATGTACGACGAGCGCGGCGTGATGGGCTCCGGCGCGTGGTTCGGGGTGCCGAACTACGGTGAGTTCGTCACCGTGTACTACAACAAGGACATGTTCGCCGCGCAGGGCATCGAGGTGCCCACCACGCTGGCGGAGATGGAGACGGCGATGGACACGTTCCTCGCGGCCGGGATCACGCCGCTGGGCATGGCCGGGGCCGAGTACCCCGCGGGCCAGCTGTGGTACCAGCTCGTCCTGGCCGAGGCTGACCGTGACTTCGTCACCGCCTACCAGACCTACACCGAGCCGGTGGACTTCGCCGCCGACCCGCTGCTCCAGGGTGCCGAGACGTTCGACGCGTGGGTCAAGGCCGGCTACATGGCCGCCGACGCCGCGAGCATCAAGGCCGAGGACATGGGCGTCGCGTTCATCAACGGCACGTCGCCGATGATCGTCTCGGGCTCGTGGTGGTACGGCCGGTTCGTCGCCGACGCCACCGACTTCGAGTGGGGCATCTTCAACTTCCCGGGCAACACGCTCAACGCCGGCTCGAGCGGCAACCTCTGGGTGGTCCCGGAGAACTCCGCGAACAAGGAGCTCGCGTACGACTTCATCGACATCACCATGCGCCCGGAGATCCAGGCCCTGCTCGGCAACAACGGCGGCCTGCCCGTCGCGGCCGACCCGGCTGACATCACCGACCCGAAGAGCCAGGAGCTCATCACCGCGTTCAACGAGGTGCTGGACAACGACGGCCTGGCGTTCTACCCCGACTGGCCCGTCCCGGGCTTCTACGACGTCCTGGTCGCCGGCTTCCAGTCGCTGATCAACCAGTCGCAGTCGCCCGCCGAGGTGCTGCAGGAGATCGGGACCGCGTACGACGACGGCGTCGCCAACATCGGCTGACCGTCCGGGTGGGGCCGGCCACGCCGGCCGGCCCCACCCGCCCAGCACGCACGAACGTCCTGCGACGAAGGAGTGACGATGACCACCGTGGACGAGACCCGCGCCGCCGCGGGCCGCGAGGCCAGGACGAGGGCCGCCCGCCGGCTCCGCACCGGCCAGTCCGGCTACTGGCCCTACCTGGTGCCCGGCGGGCTGCTGTTCGTCGCGGTCATCGTCGTGCCGTTCTTCATGAACCTCTACTACTCGATGACGAAGTGGCCGGGCATCGGCGACCCGCGCTGGGTCGGCTTCGACAACTACGTCCGCCTCGCGTCGGACGAGACCTTCTGGATGTCGTTCCGCAACTCCATCGCGATGATCGTCGCGATGGTCGTGGTGCCGACCCTCATCGGCCTGCTCCTCGCGGCCGTGCTGTTCGACTACCTCGCCAAGCGGTTCGACGGGCGCGTGGCCAGCACGCTCCGGGCCACCTACTACCTGCCGCAGATCCTCCCGGTCGCCGTGGCGGGCATCCTGTGGGGCTGGATCCTCAACCCGCAGACCGGTGCGCTCAACGTGCTGCTGCGCCAGGTGGGCCTGGACTCCTGGGCCCTGAACTGGCTGGGCGACACCACCACGGCGTTGCCCACCGTGATGATGGTGATGATCTGGGTGCAGATCGGCTACCCCGTGGTCATCTTCATGGCCGCGCTGTCCCGCGTGGACCCCGAGCTGTACGAGGCGGCGGAGCTCGACGGCGCCGGCTGGTTCCGCCGGTTCCGGGCGATCACCATCCCGCAGATCAAGCCGGAGACCTTCGTGGTCACCCTGACCTGCACCATCGCCGCCCTCAAGGTGTTCGGGCCGATCTACGTCCTGACCAAGGGCGGGCCGGAGAACACGACCAACGTGCCGTCGTACTTCTCCTACCAGAACTTCTTCCCCAAGTCCCAGGTCGGCTACGGCGCCGCGATCGCCACGGTGCTGACGATCCTCGTCGTCGTGGTCTCCATCGTCTTCATGCGGGCCCAGGCCGCGAGCGAGCGCAAGGAAGGCATCTGATGGCCATCGTCATCGCCTCGGGGACCACCGCGCCCCCCACCGCCGCCACGGTCACCCCGCACCGCTCGGCGCTGCGGCGTGGCCCGCTGCGGTGGGTCGTGCTCACGGCCACCGTGCTCGTCGCCGCGCTCATGATGGTGCCGTTCGTCATCATGCTGCTCAACGCGTTCAAGTCGCCGGCGGAGTACTCGGCCAACGGCCCGCTCAGCCTGCCGACGTTCCTCTACACCGACGGCCTGCTGAACTTCTGGGAGCGCGTCAACTACCCCGAGAAGCTGGTCAACTCGATCGTCATCAGCGGCTCCGTCGCGGTGCTGGCGACGCTGGTCTCGCTGCTCAACGCGTACGCGCTGGGGATCGGGCGGGTCAAGGGGCGGATGTGGATCGTCACGCTCTTCCTGCTGGCCAACATGCTCCCGCAGGAGGCCCTCATCTACCCGCTGTACTTCCTGGCCAAGGAGACCGGGCTGTACAACACCCAGCTGTCCGTCATCATCATCTTCACCGTGATCCAGAGCGCGTTCGGCACCTACCTGCTGTCCTCGGTGCTCTCGACGTTCCCGCCATCGGTGCTCGAGGCCGCCGCGCTGGACGGCGCCAGCCGCTGGCAGATGCTGTGGAAGATCATCTTCCCGATCTCCCGGCCCACGCTGTCCGTGCTGCTGATCTTCTTCTTCATCTGGACGTGGAACGAGTTCTTCATCCCGCTGGTCATGCTCATCGACAACGCGACGCAGACCATCCCGGTCGCGCTGGCGTCGCTGCAGGGCGACCGGCTCATGGACGCGCCGACCATCAACGCCGGTTCGCTCATCAGCCTGCTGCCCGCGGTGATCTTCTTCCTCGTCTTCCAGCGCACGCTGACCCGCGGGATCACCGCGGGCGCCGTCAAGTAGCACCCCCGTCCACCACCACGACCCCAGGACCGAGAGCGACATGAAGTTCACCGATGGCTACTGGATGGTGCGCGAGGGCATGAGCGCCCTGCACCCCGCGCAGGCCTACGACGTCTGGGCCGCCGACGACGCGATGACCGTCTACGCCCCCACGGCGCGGATCCGCCACCGGGGCGACGTGCTCAACCGGCCCGTGGTGACCGTCACCTACTCCTCGCCGATGCCGGACGTCATCCGGGTGCGGATCGAGAACCACGTGGGTGGCGTCGACCGGGGTCCGCACTTCGCGCTGCACGCGCCGGAGCGGGTGCCGGTCGACATCCGGGTCGACGAGGAGGCCGGCGTGCTGACGTCCGGCTCCCTGTCCGTCCGGGTGGACCGCGGCGAGCGCTGGCAGGTCGACTTCTCCTCCGGGGGCCGCGTGCTCACGTCGAGCCCGGCCAAGGGGATCGGCGTCGTCGAGGCCGACGGCGTCACCTACGTGCACGAGCAGCTGTCGCTGGGCGTGGGCGAGCACGTCTACGGGCTGGGGGAGCGGTTCGGCGCCTTCGTCAAGAACGGGCAGAGCGTCGACATCTGGAACGCCGACGGCGGCACGTCGAGCGAGCAGGCGTACAAGAACGTGCCGTTCTACCTGTCGGACCGCGGGTACGGCGTGTTCGTCAACGCGCCGGAGCTCGTCTCCTTCGAGATCGGCTCCGAGCTCGTGGGTCGCACCCAGTTCAGCGTCGCCGGGCAGGCGCTCGAGTACTTCGTCATCGGCGGCCCGACCCCCAAGGACGTCCTGCGCCGCTACACCGCCCTGACGGGGCGCCCGGCCCGCGTGCCGGCGTGGTCGTTCGGGCTGTGGATGTCGACCTCGTTCACCACGGACTACGACGAGGCGACGGTGACGAGCTTCGTCGAGGGGATGGCCGAGCGGGACATCCCGCTGTCGGTGGTGCACTTCGACTGCTTCTGGATGCGCGAGTTCAACTGGTGCGACTTCGAGTGGGACCCGCGCACCTTCCCGGACCCGCAGGGCATGCTCGGCCGGCTGCACGACCGCGGTCTGCACACGTGCGTGTGGATCAACCCCTACATCGCCCAGCGCTCGCCGCTGTTCGCCGTCGGTGCCGAGAAGGGCTACCTCGTGCGCCGGCCGGACGGCTCGGTGTGGCAGTGGGACATGTGGCAGGCGGGGATGGGCCTGGTGGACTTCACCAACCCCGAGGCCCGCGCGTGGTTCACCGGACACCTCGAGCGGCTCATGGACATGGGGGTCGACGCCTTCAAGACGGACTTCGGCGAGCGGATCCCCACGGACGTGGTGTGGCACGACGGCTCCGACCCGGCGCGGATGCACAACTACTACGCCCAGCTCTACAACGAGACCGTCTTCGAGGTCGTCGAGCGCCGGCGCGGTGCGGGCGAGGCGATCCTCTTCGCGCGCTCGGCCACCGCCGGCGGCCAGCAGCTGCCCGTGCACTGGGGCGGTGACTGCTTCTCCAGCTTCGACGCGATGGCGGAGTCGCTGCGCGGCGGCCTGTCCCTTTCCCTGTCGGGCTTCGGGTACTGGAGCCACGACATCGGCGGCTTCGAGGGCACCCCGGACCCCACCGTCTTCAAGCGCTGGACGGCCTTCGGCCTGCTGTCGTCGCACTCGCGGCTGCACGGCTCGGGCTCGTACCGCGTGCCGTGGGCGTTCGACGACGAGGCGGTCGACATCATGCGCCGGTTCACGCGGCTCAAGATGCACCTCATGCCCTACCTGGCGCGCGTCGCCGAGGAGGCGCACACGCAGGGCCTGCCGATGATGCGACCCATGGTCCTGGAGTTCCCCGAGGACCGCGGTGCGGCGACGGTGGACACCCAGTACCTGCTCGGCGACGCCCTCCTGGTGGCCCCGGTGCTCAGCGCCGACGGCATGGTGGACGTCTACGTGCCCGAGGGCACCTGGACCCACCTGCTCACCGGCGAGCAGGTCAGCGGCCCCCGCTGGGTGCGCCAGGAGCACGCGGTGGACTCGCTGCCGCTGCTCGTCCGGCCGGGAACGGTGGTGCCGATCGGCGCGCACGGCGACGGCCCGGAGTACGACTACGCCGACGGCGTCCTGCTGCGCGTCGTCGAGCCGGCCGACGGTCAGCGCACCGAGGTGACGGTCCCGCGGGGCGGGGCGCACGCCGGGGAGCCGGCGGTCGTCTTCGTCGTCGAGCGGACGGGTGACCGGGTGGTCGCCACGACGGCGGGGGCACCGGGGGCCTGGTCCGTCCAGGCGGTCGTGGGTGGGCGTGAGTCCACCCTGGTCGCGGCAGAGGGTGGCCGCGCGTCGGTCACGTGGTGAGGGGCGTGCTGCTCGTGGGACGGGCTCGGCGGATGGCCGCGCGGCGGTCGGCGTGGCGGGCCGTGTGAGACCGGTCTCACCTGGCGGACGTGCGGGTGTCGAAACGATTCGACCGTGGCAGGATGTGACGCTGTGACGACGATGCCCGTGACCCGACGCTTCCCCGCCGACTTCCTCTGGGGCGCGGCCACCGCGTCCTACCAGATCGAGGGCGCCGTCGACGAGGACGGCCGCGGGCCGTCCATCTGGGACACGTTCAGCCGCACGCCGGGGCGCACGCTGGGCGGCGACACCGGAGACGTTGCCGCCGACCACTACCACCGGATGTCCGCGGACGTCGCGCTCATGAAGGACCTCGGGCTGCAGGCCTACCGGTTCTCCGTGGCGTGGTCGCGCATCCAGCCGACGGGCAGCGGCCCGGTCAACGCGGCGGGCCTCGCGTTCTACTCGCGACTGGTCGACGAGCTGATCGCCGCCGGGATCCGGCCCGTCGCGACGCTGTACCACTGGGACCTTCCCCAGGCCCTCGAGGACGAGGGCGGCTGGGCGTCGCGCGAGACCGCCGTGAAGTTCGCCGAGTACGCCCGCATCCTCGCCGAGGGCCTGGGGGACCGGGTGTGGCTGTGGACCACGCTCAACGAGCCGTGGTGCTCGGCGTTCCTCGGCTACGCGTCGGGCGTGCACGCCCCCGGGGTCGCGGACGACGCCGCTGCGCTCGCTGCGGTGCACCACCTCAACCTCGGTCACGGGCTGGCCGCGCGCGCGATCCGGGAGGTGCTGCCGGAGGCGAAGGTCTCGGTGACGCTCAACCTGCACGTCACGCGGGCCGCGAGCGACCGTCCGGAGGACGTCGAGGCCCTGCGCCGCATCGACACCGTCGCCAACGAGGTCTTCCTCCAGCCGATGCTCGAGGGGCGCTACCCCGAGCGGCTCGCCGCCGACACGGCGGGGATCACCGACTGGTCGTTCGTGCACGACGGCGACCTCGAGGCCATCGCCGTGCCGCTCGACGTGCTCGGCGTGAACTACTACTCCACCGGACGCGTGCGGCACCGCCAGGTCGCGGCGCCGGTGGGCGACGGGAGCCCTGGCCCGGACGGGCACCGCTCCGCCGAGCACAGCCCCTGGGTGGGTGCCGCGGACGTCGAGTGGTTGCCCCAGCCCGGTCCGCACACCGCGATGGGCTGGAACATCGACCCGCAGGGCCTGACCGACCTGCTCGTGGGGCTGCGGGACCGCTACCCCACGCTGCCGCTGGCGGTCACGGAGAACGGCGCGGCCTTCGACGACGTGCCGAGCGAGGACGGTCGCGTCCACGACGAGCGCCGCGTCGCCTACGTCCACGACCACCTCGAGGCCGTCGGCCGCGCGCTCGACGCCGGCGTCGACGTGCGCGGCTACTTCGTGTGGTCCCTGCTCGACAACTTCGAGTGGGCCTACGGCTACGACCGGCGGTTCGGCATCGTCCGGGTGGACTACGACACGCTCGAGCGCACCCCCAAGGACTCGGCGCTCTGGTACCGCGAGGTGCTGCGCGCCGGTGGCCTGGTGCCCGTCGCGGAGGCCGCCCGGCTGGGCTGAGCCGCCTCCGGCCGCGGGCCCGGCCCGGCGCCGCGGGCTGCGCGCCCGGCCGTGGTCTGGGGGAGGATGGGGCCATGCCGTCGGGACGCAGGTCGAGCAAGCGGCCGTGGAGCGCCGAGCACGCGGAGCTCGACCTCGAGCGGGTCCGCGGCGGCCGTCGCACCGAGGCGGGCGCTGACGGCTCGTGGACGGTCCAGTCCGTGCCCGGTACCGGGGACAGGACCTACCGCTGCCCCGCGTGCCACCGGGAGATCGCGCCGGGCACCGCGCACGTCGTGGCGTGGCAGGCCGACGCCCTGCTGGGGCCTGAGGCCGCGCTGGAGCTGAGGCGCCACTGGCACACGGGGTGCTGGCAGCACCGCGACCGCCGGCGGTGAGCACCGGGTCGACCGGGGACGCGCCCGACGGTCGCCACCCCGGCGGTCCGAGACCCGGCACCCGGCGGCCCGCACCGGCGGCCGCTAGGCTCGGGCCGATGACCTCCCCGGCGACCGACGCACGCACCGACGGCACCCCCGCCGCCGGCACCGAGATCCGCGCGCTGAGCGTCCTGCCCGCGCGGCGCGAGGACATCGAGCTCCACACCGCGGACGGGGTCACCCTCGTCGGGGAGCTCGCACTGCCGCTGGACCGCGCGCCGGTCGCCACCCTCGTCACGCTGCACCCCCTGCCGACGCACGGCGGCTTCATGGACTCGCACGTGCTGCGCAAGGCCGCATGGCGGCTGCCCGCCCTGGCGGACCTCGCCGTGCTGCGCTTCAACACCCGTGGCACGTCCAGCCCACGCGGACGCAGCGGTGGCACGTTCGACGGCGGGGCGGCCGAGCAGCACGACGTCGTGGCCGCGATCGAGTACGCCGAGTTCCACGACCTGCCGCGGCGCTGGCTGGTCGGCTGGTCCTTCGGCACGGAGCTGGCCCTCATGCACGGGGCCGACCCCGCGATCGAGGGTGCCGTGCTGCTGTCCCCTCCGCTGCACCGGGCGTCGGACGCCGACCTGGACGCGTGGGACGCCTTCGGCAAGCCGCTGCTGGTGCTCGTCCCGGAGCTGGACGACTACCTGCGCCCCGACGAGGCCCGGCGGCGGTTCGCCCGGGTCTCGTCGGCCGAGGTGATCGGGGTCGACGGGGCGCGGCACCTGTGGGTCGGTGAGGCCGCGGTGCGTCGCGTGCTCGACGAGATCGTCACCCACGTGCTGCCGGGGCATCCGGGGCTGCCGACCACCTGGGACGGGCCGTCCGGCACGGCGGGGCAGGACGACGAGACACGCTGAGCACCCGGGACGAGCCCGGGTGACGAGACGGAGGCCGAGATGACCACGGACGGCATGCTGGCGCTGCACACCCTGCGCCGCGGCGCACCCGACGCGCTGCCGCTGGTGCTCCTGCACGGCTTCCCGCTCGACCACCGGATGTGGCTCGACGTCACCGACCTCCTGGCGGGGGACCCGACCGTGCTGGCCCCCGACCTGCCCGGCTTCGGCACCTCACCGGGCGGCCCCGACGTGGCGGCCGCCGTCGGCGGCACCGAGCCGTCCGTGGACGTCATGGCAGACGGGGTCGCGGCCACCCTGCACGCCGCCGGCGTGGACCGTGCCGTCGTGGCCGGGCTGTCCATGGGCGGGTACGTCGCGATGGCGCTCGTCGAGCGGCACCCGGACCTCGTCGCGGGCCTGGCGCTGCTGGACACCAGGTCCACGGCCGACGACGACGGCGCGCGCACCCAGCGCCTGCGGGTGGCCGACACGGTGACGGCCGAGCTGTCGGTCGAGGCCGTGCTGGGGATGCGGACCGCCCTGCTGGGGGCGGGCAACCGCGGGACCCGGCTCGATCTCGTCGAGCGGCTCGACGGCTGGATCCGCGACCAGGGTCCGCTCGGGGTGGCGTGGGCGCAGCGCGCGATGGCGGCCCGCCCGGACCGCACCGCGGTGCTCGCCGGCTATCGCGGACCCGCCGTGGTGCTCGTCGGTGACGAGGACGAGGTGACACCGCTCGAGGCGGCCCGGCACATGGTCGGTGCGTTGGCCGGGGCCGAGCTCGTCGTGGTGCGCGGGGCGGGGCACATGACGAGCAACGAGAGCCCCGAGCCCGTCGCCGCGGCGCTCACCGCGCTCCTGATCCGGGCCACCGCCGGCTGAGTCCTCGGCCGCAGCCGGCTGGGCGCAGGGCCTCCCGGCCGCCGTCAGGCGCCCTGCGGCGTGTTCCGCTCGAGGACCATCGCCAGCGCGTCGGGCAGGTCGATCGACTCGCCGTCGCGACCACCCTTGCCCAGCACGAGCGGCGGCTCGCTCGGCTCGACCGTGGCGCCACGGACCAGCGCGAGGAGGCTCGCCGGGACGCCCAGCACGTAGAACTCGCCGTCGGTGCCCACGGCGACCGACTCGTTGAGCTTGAGGTACCAGCCGTCCGTCGACGTCCGGTACCGGTGCCGGCCGTCGTAGCTGCGGGCCCTGAGGCGCACCGGTGCGATGCCCCGCTCCGTCGCCTGCGCCACGAAGGCGGCGAGCAGCACGCGCGCCTTGGCAGACTCGCCGGCCTCGCGCCGGGCGAGCGCCTCCCCGTGCACCGCCGCGGCCTCGCGGCGCCGCTCGCGCCAGTCCGCGACGTCCTCAGGCACCACGGCGGTTCTTCGACGCGCGTGCCGTGCCGGCCGAAGCGGTGACGGGCTCGTCGGCAGGGACCTCGGCCGGTGCGTCGTCGACGTCCTCGGCGGCGTGCTCTGCCTCCGCGGCAGCGGCGCCCCGGTCGTCGTCGTCGCTCGCCGGGGGCCCGTCCGCGGGTGCGTCGTCCTCCGCTGCAGCCCCGTCGCCCTGGGCCTGCTCCGACTCGGCCACCGCGGCGACGAAGCGCGCCTCGGCGTCCTCCACCCGCGCCATCGTCAGCTTCGACGGCACGGGGTCGTGGCCCAGCAGGTTGCGCAGCTCGTCGAGATACGCGGTGATCGACTCGCGCTGGCGGTTGAGGTCCTCGACCTGGCGCTGGGCCGTGGTGCGCTCGCGCTCGGCCTCGCCCATCGCCTCGGAGAGGGTCTTCTCGGCGTGCTCACGGGCCTCGGCGACCACCCGGTCGGCGTTGCGCCGCGCGTTGGACAGCAGGTCCTTGGCGTGCGCGTCGGCGTCGCGACGGATCTTCTCCGCCTGCTCGAGCGCGTTGGCGACCCTCTGCTCGGCGTCGGCGGCGTGCGCCTCGGCGTCACCGACGAGTCGCTCGGTGGCCAGCCGGGCGGCCTCGTGGCGCTCGGTGTCGGACTTCTCGGCGACCTCGCGGCGCGTGGCGATCTCCAGCTCGGCATCGGCGAGCGCGCGCGTCGCGGCGTCGCGCTGGGCCTCGGCCTGTGCCGTGGCTGCCGACGTCAGCTCCGCGGCGGTGCGCCTGGCCTCGGCGAGCAGGCGATCGACCTCGAGCCGGGTGGTCTCGCGCAGCTCCGTGGTCTCCCGCGCCGTGGTCTCGCGCAGCTCCGTGGTCTCCCGCTCGGCCAGCGCACGGGCGTCCGTGGTCTCCCGCGTGGCGCCGGCCCGCAGGTGGGACGTCTCGCGCTCGGTGGTCTCGCGCAGCTCGGTGGTCTCGCGGTCGGCCGTGGCGCGCAGCTCGGCCGCGTACTGCTCGGACTCGGCGCGGACGGTGCCGAGCTCGGTCGCGAGGGCGTTGCGGGCGGCGGTCGTCTCGTCACCGACCGTCGAGCGCAGCTCCGCGACCTCGCGGTCGGCGGTCGCCCGGACGAACGCGGCGTACTGGTCCGCCTCGGTCCGCAGCGCGGTCGCCTCGGTCTCGGCGCGCTGACGCGCGGCGCGCGCCTCGCGGTCCGCGGCCGTCCGGACGGCGTCTGCCGCCTGCTGCGCCTCGGTGCGGAGGGCGGCGACGGCGGTCTCGGTCCCGGCGCGCAGCTCCGCGGTGTCCGCCTCGGCCTCGGCCCGGATCGTCGCGGCGTACTGCTCCGCGTCGGTGCGCAGGGCCGCGACATCGGCGTCGGTCTTCTGGCGCAGGGCGGTGGTCTCGGCGTCGGCCGTGGCGCGCAGCTCCTGCGCGTAGCGGTCGGTCTCCTCGCGCAGGGCGGTCGTCTCGGCCTGCGTGGTGCTGCGCAGCTCCGTCGCGGCGCGCTCGGTGCTGACGCGCAGCTCGGTGGTCTCGCGCTCCACGGTGGCCCGGGCGGTGCTCAGCTCGCGCTCCAGGCCGCTGCGCCGCTCGCTCTCCTCGGTCGCGACGGCGCTGGAGATCCGCGCGGCCTCGCGCTCGGCGGACCCGACGAGCTCCTCGGCGCGGCGCTGGGCGGAGACCAGGGTGCTCTCGGCCTCGGCCGCCGAGGTCGAGCGGACCTCCTCGGCCTCCCGGCGCGTCGTCGCGAGCAGCTCGGCGACCTCGTTCTCCGCGCGGGCGCGCAGCTGGCCGGCCGCGAGCTTGGCGCGCGCCATGGCGTCGGCGGCCTGGGCGTTGGCCTGGGACAGGACGTCCGAGGACTGCTCCTCCGCGGAGCGCAGCAGCTGCTCGATGCGCGAGCCGAGGCCCGAGTAGGTGGGCCGCTCCGCCTCGCGCAGCTGACGGTGCGCCTCGGACAGCTCGCCGGCCACCTGCATGGCCCGGGCGTCCATCTGCTCGACCTGGGAGCGCGCGTCGGTGAGCTGCTTCTCCAGCTGCGCCAGCCGCTGCTCCACCTGGGTGCGCTCGTAGCCGCGCATCACGACCGGGAACACGCCTCGCTCGTCGGTCACAACAACCTCCTGGAAAGGGCTCCGCCGGCGCAGCGGCGCGGATGCGCCCCGCCGGTGCGGGCCTGCAGATCGGGGCCTGGTCGGGGAGCCGCCCGCCCCGGAGCCCCAGCCTAACGGTCCGGACGGTGGGACCCCACCCCGCGGACGACCCGCCCAGCCCCGGATCGGACCCGACCGTGCCGCGGCCACCGCCCGACGCGCGGCCCGTCGGGCACCCCCCCGGCCACGGTCCGACCGTCACCCGTCACCCACCGCCGACCACCCGTCGGGCACCGTGCGTACCGCCCACCCGGGGCCCGCCCGTCGCTCGGCACCCCACCGTCGACCGCCCTCGCCTATCCTGGGTCGTCACGTCGGAAGGGACGGCTCGTGCTTCCTCGCGCTCTCGCGTCGCTGCTGTGCCTGCTGGGCGCCGCGGCCCTCGGTCTGGGGGTCGCCTCGGCGACCGTCTGGCGAGCCGACGACACCCTGGTGGCCACGGTCGAGGCGACCACTCTCGTGGCGACCGAGCCGGGGGTGCTGGACCTCGCCGCCGCCGACGTGACCGTCCGCGCCGAGGCCGAGGGTGCCGTGGTCATCGCGCTGGGCCGCACGGCCGACGTCGAGGCGTGGATCGGCACCGACGCGCACGCGTGGGTGACGGGCCTGGTGGACCGCACGACCCTGAGCACGCGCGACGTCGAGGCGACCTCCCCGAGCCCGACGGCGACCGCCGACCCCACGGCCACCGCCGGCCCCGCGGCGACGCCCGCACCGGAGCCGACCGCAGAGGCGACCGCAGAGCCGACCGACGGTGACGCCGCAGGAGAGGCCACCGCCGCGGTGGCCGACCCCACCGGCTCGGACCTCTGGGTCGCCGAGGCCACGGGCGACGGTGAGGCCGAGCTCGAGTGGAGCCGGCAGGACGGCCGGTGGAGCGTGCTCGTCGCGGCCGTCGGGCCGGACGCCGGTCCGGTGACGCTCCGGCTCACCTGGCCGCAGGCGGTCACGACCCCGTGGCTCGCGCCCGGGGTGGCTGTCGGGGGGCTGCTCCTGGTGGCGGGCCTCCTGTGGTGGGTCGTCCTCCTGTGGGGCACCCGGTGGCTCGGCCCGGTGGGTGCACTGTCCCGGGCAGGGTCGGCGCGGCTGCTGGCCCTGCTGCGGCACGAGGAGCACGAGGGCGAGGTCCGCCGCCCGGGGACCCACCCGGTGCCCGTGGTCGAACGGGCACGGCGCGCCACCGGCGAGGTCGAGCGGGTCGCCCGCGACACGCCCGCCGCGGACCGCGCCGACGGGTCCCCGCACGGTCGACCCGAGGTGACCGACGTCGTGCGCCCTCAGAGCTCCGCGGCCGTGGAGGCGCACCCGGTGCCGCTGCCCGACGACGGCGCGCCGCTCACCCGTCGCCAGCTGCGCGAGCGGGCGGCTGCGGCTGCGGCATCGGGGACCGCCCGACCCGCCTCGCCGGCGTCTGCCGCGGACGCGCCCGGGCCGGGGCCGACCACGGGCTCGACGGCGGACGTGAGCCCCACCGCGCCGGCAGCGCCGACCACGGACGACGCGACGACGGCGGCCCCGCCGGTCGCGGTACCGAAGAGGCACGCCGTCCCGCCGACCGCCGCGGCGGTCACTCCCGCCGGTCGCACTCCCGCCGGTCTCACACCCGCCGGTCTCACGCCCGCCACACCCGCGACGGCCGGGGCCACGCCGGCCGAGCCGGCCCCGGTCGCCGAGCCGACGCCGCCCGCCGAGCCGGCCCCGGTCGCAGAGCCCACGCCGGCCGCCCGGCGACGCGTCTCGCGCGTGCCGTCGTGGCTCCCGGGCCGCCGTACCTCGGCCGACGTCGCCGAGGCGCCCGCGTCGGTACCCGATCCCGTCCCCGAGGCACCGGCACCGACCGTGCCCGCCACGGCACCCTCGGCGTCGGCCGACGCGTGGCGTCGTGCCTGGGGGATCCCGAGCATCGAGCGGACCGAGGCGCCCACCGCCCCGCTGGAGTCCCCGGACGACGGCCGATCGACCGACGCGAGCGAGGGGGAGGGCCGATGAGCCGCCGACTCCGGGCCGCACTCGTCGGCGCCGTCACCGCGCTGGCCCTCGCGGCCTGCGCCGCCCCGCTGCCCACCCCGCAGCCGGACGCCGTACCGGTGACGCTCCCGCCGGCCGTCTCGACGGCCCAGGTGGACCGCATCCTCGCCGACCTCGCCGAGACTCTCGCCGCGGCCGACGCCACAGCACCGGCCGACGCCGCCGCGTCGGCCGCGGCCCTGGCGCCGCGCGTCACCGGGCCGGCCGCCACCCTGCGGGCGGCCCAGTACGTGCGGCTCGCCGCGGGGGACACCACCGCGCTGACGCTCGTCCCGCCCAGCGAGCAGACGCTCGTCGTGCCCACCACGGATGTCTGGCCGCGGACCGTCATGGTCGTCACGGCGGCTCCGGAGGACCTGCGCGCGCCGCTGCTGCTCACGCTCGTCCAGGACGGTCCGCGCGAGCCCTACCGGCTGTGGTCGTGGGTCCGGCTCTTCCCCGGCGTCCAGATGCCGGCGACCACGCAGCCCGGCATCGGGTCCGCCCCGGTGGCACCGGACGCCGGCACCCTGGCGCTCGCCCCGGCCGACGTCATGGCCCAGTACGTCGACCTGCTGACCAACGGCGACGCCTCGGCGTACGCCCCCGTCTTCGCCGCCGACCCGCTGCGGGCCGGCATCGCGGCGCAGCGGGACGGCTGGGTGGCCGCGGTCGCCGACAAGGGCAGCCTCACCGAGACCTACCAGGCGCTCGACGCGCCGGTGTCCCTCGCGACGGCCGACGGCGGCGCCATCGTCGTGGGGACCGTCCAGACGGTCACGACGATCACGCTGACCGACTCGACGCTGACCATCGGCGACCTCACCGCCGCCCTGCTCGGCGCGAGCACCGTCGCGTCCAACCTCACGCTCACCTGGCTCAGCGTCGTCGCCTTCGACGTCCCGCCGGCGGGCTCCGCCGAGCCCGTCGCGGTCCTCGGCGCCGAGCACGCACCCGTCCAGGTCACCGGCTCCTAGCCGCTGACGCACCCAGATCCGAGAGTCCGCCATGACCCAGCCCACCGGTCCCCGCCCGCGCCTCGACGTCCGCGGTGCCGTCGACCTGTCCAGCCTCGGCCGTCCCGCGGCACCCGCCCCGGGCGGCCCCGCCACCGGCACCACGAGCGGCGTCGTCATCGACGTCACCGAGGCGAACTTCCCCGAGGTCGTCCAGCAGTCCCTCACGGTGCCCGTCGTCGTGGTGCTGTGGGCGCCGTGGAGCGAGGTCAGTACGGCGGTCACGGCCGACCTCGTCGCCATCGCGGAGGAGGCCGGTGGCCGGTTCCTGCTCGCGCGGGTCGACACGGAGCAGAACCCGCAGATCGCCCAGGCCTTCGCCGCGCAGACGGTCCCGGCCGTGGTGGCGGTGCTCAAGGGCCAGCCCGTGCCGCTGTTCCAGGGGGCGGCCAGCCCGGAGGACGTCCGAGCACTCATCGTGCAGGTGCTCGAGGCCGCGGCTGCCAACGGGGTGACCGGGACCGTCGCCGTCGGTGCGCCG
>NZ_DAORSQ010000045.1:0-20735 GCF_035443605.1 Actinotalea sp.
CGGTTCGGCCCCCGCAAGCCGATGATCTGGGGGGCGAGCATCGTCGGACTCGCCTGCCTCGCGCTCGTGCCGACCAACCTGCTCGTCGGTCAGTACGAGGTCCTCGCGGTGATCGCCTACGCGCTGTTCGGGATCGGCCTTGCGTTCTACGCGACGCCGTCGACCGACGCAGCCCTGTCCAACCTGCCGCCGGCGCAGGCGGGGGCCGGCGCGGGCATCTACAAGATGGCCTCGTCCCTCGGCGGGGCGATCGGTGCGGCGATCTCGCTGACCATCTTCACCTCGTTCCTCGGCTCAGGGGTGTCGATCGTCGGTGAGCTGCTGGTGACCCAGGGGATGCACGAGAACGAGGCGGTCCGCCAGGCAGGCATGGTGACCTTCCTGTTCAACCTCGTCCTGGCGCTCCTCGCGATCATCTCGATCGTCGCGACCGTGCCCAAGGGTCGCAAGTACAACGACGACTGACCACCGACTGTCCCCGAGCGCGGGCTTCGTGCCGGTGCTCGGGGACAGTGCCGTCTGCCTGGAGGGCACCCGCATGACAGGAGCGCACGTCGTCCTGGCACTGGACCTGCTCGGTACGGTGACTTTCGCGCTGAACGGTGCCCTGACGGCGACCCGTCGCGTCCGGCTCGACATCGTCGGGGTCCTCGCCCTCGGGGTGGTCACCGCGATCGGTGGGGGACTGGTCCGCGACGTCCTGCTCGGCGCCACGCCGCCCGCAGCGCTCGAGCACTGGTACTACCTCGCGGCCGCCGGAGCAGGCGCGATGGCCGCGTGGGCGATCGCCCGACCGCCGCGTGCGCTGCACCGGGTGATCGTGGTGCTGGACGCCATCGGGCTGTCGGTCTTCGCCGTCGCGGGCGCCCACAAGGCCATGGAGCTCGGGCTCCAACCCGTCGCCGCGATCATCATGGGTGCCATCACGGCTGTGGGCGGGGGAACCCTGCGCGACGTGCTCGTGGGCGACGTGCCGTCCGTGCTGACCAGCGAGCTGTATGCCATCCCCGCGCTGGTGGGCGCCGCAGTGGCGGTGGTCGCCGGCGGCGTGACCCACCACACCGCGCCCGCGGCGGTCGTCGGCGCCGCGCTGTGCTTCGCGATCCGGTTGGTCGGAGTTCGCTTCGACCTGCATGCGCCGGCCCGCGAGCCGCGTGGGCCCCGCAACGGGTAGATGGAACCCCGCGCCGGAGTCGGCGCCGGTCACATCGGTACGGGGCACGTCGTCCCGAGACGTCGAGCTGCACGCGAAAGCGGATGCTCATCCCATCGCGCTCGTCACAGCGGTACGCAAGTACCGCCGCCTGCACGCCCGCCACACGGGGGGAGGGGGCTTGACCCCTGCGGGTGGACACGCGGGCCGAGCATGATCGTCTCGCTTGCGATGCACCTGCGATGCGGAGTCGCATCTGACCAGGTCAGACGTGTGCCCCGAGTGGGATTCGAACCCACACTGGATCGGGTTTGAGCCGAACGCCTCTGCCGGTTGGGCTATCGGGGCACTGCCGCCCGGAGCGCCCCGGACGGCGGGCGGTGAAGGTCGGCGCGAGGCCGCCCCGTCCGACGCGTAGGACGTTCTGCACCAGCCCGGCGACCTCGGCACTAGGCTAGCGCGCGTGACCACGAAGGATGCTCCGCAGAACAACGACCCCGAGGCGACGTCCGTCGCGGCCATCCTCAGCGGTGCGGTGCCGGCCGCACCGGCCCCCGCGCCGAAGGGTCGCCCCGCCCGGCGGGCCGTCGTCGCCGAGGACGAGGCACTCATCCGCATGGACGTCGTGGAGACGCTGCGCGAGGCCGGCTTCGACGTGGTGGGGGAGGCCGGCGACGGTGAGACCGCCGTGGCGCTGGCGATCGAGCTGCGCCCCGACATCGTCGTCATGGACGTCAAGATGCCCGTGATGGATGGCATCACCGCCGCGGAGAGGATCGGCAAGGAGCACGCCGCACCCGTCGTGCTGCTCACGGCGTTCTCGCAGTCCGAGCTCGTCGAGCGGGCCCGCGACGCCGGGGCGATGGCCTACGTCATCAAGCCCTTCACCCCCGCGGACCTGCTGCCCGCCGTCGAGATCGCGATCTCGCGGTACAGCCAGATCTCGGCGCTCGAGGCCGAGGTCGCGGACCTCGCCGAGCGCTTCGAGACCCGCAAGCGGGTCGACCGGGCCAAGGGCCTGCTCATGACGAAGATGGGCCTGACGGAGCCGGAGTCCTTCCGGTGGATCCAGAAGACGTCGATGGACCGCCGTCTCACCATGCGTGAGGTCGCGGACGCCGTCATCGAGCAGGTCGGCGGCGCCGACTCCTGACCCCCTGCACGCACGACGCCCGGTCCTCCCCGAGGGCCGGGCGTCGTCGTCGTGCCCGGTCGGGACCTTGGTCACAACTGCGCAACGGGCGGTTTTGATACATCCGATGTCACACTCCGGACACACTTCGGGGGTACGTTTCGCTGCACAGTCCCTCCGCCGGGTGTGCCAGCCACCCCGGTACGGGAGATCCGTGCTCAGTAGATGGGGTGTACCGCCTGAAGAGATCCACCCACGCAGTCCGTGCCGCAGCACTCGTCGGTGCCGTCGCGCTCGCCCTGACCGCCTGCGCGAGCAGTGCCGCAGAGGAGCCGGCTGAGGAGACCACCGAGGAGGCAGCGAGCGAGGCGTCGCCCCTGCTCGTCGGCTCGATCCTCCCGCAGACCGGTTCCCTCGCCTTCCTCGGCCCGCCCGAGATCGCGGGCGTCAACCTCGCGATCGACGAGATCAACGAGGCCGGCGGGGTCCTGGGCGCTGACGTCGAGCACATCGCGGCGGACTCGTCCGACGCCGACCACGCGGAGGTCGCGACCCAGTCCGCGACCGACCTCATCGGTCAGGGCGTCTCGGTGATCATCGGTGCGGCGTCCTCGGCCGTGACGCGCAACATCGTCGACGACATCACCAACAACGAGATCGTCCAGATCTCGCCGGCGAACACCGCGACGGACCTCTCGGGCAAGGACCCGTTCTACTTCCGCACGGCGCCGTCCGACCTCATCCAGGGCGCGGCGCTCGGCAACCTCATCCTCAACGACGGCTACAGCCGCGTCGGCGTCCTCGTCTTCAACGAGGACTACGGCACCTCCCTGCGCGACGTCCTGCAGGGCGTCCTCGAGGGTGCCGGCGCCGAGATCACCTACGGCACGGAGGGCGAGGAGTTCGACCCGACCTCGACCAGCTTCGCCGACCCGGTGACCGCGGTGCTCGCGACCAACCCCGAGGCCATCGCCGTCATCGCCTTCGACCAGACGAAGTCGATCGTGCCGGAGCTCGCGGGTGCGGGCTTCGACACCTCGAAGCTCTACTTCGTCGACGGCAACCTGTCGGACTACAGCGCCGACCTCGCCCCGGGCACGCTCGAGGGCGCCCAGGGCACCCTGCCGGGTGCCTTCCCGGACGACGCGTTCCAGGAGCGTCTGCTCGCCATCGACCCTGAGCTCAAGGACTTCTCCTACGCGGCCGAGTCGTACGACGCCGTGATGCTGGCGGCGCTCGCCGCCGTCAAGGGCGGGGCGACCGACGGTCCGACCATCCAGGCCAACATGGCCGCGGTGTCCGGTGTCGACGGGGGCACGGAGTGCTCTGGCTTCGTCGAGTGCATCGAGCTCATCGAGGCCGGCGAGGAGATCGACTACGCCGCTGTCTCGGGTGCTGGTCCGTTCAACGAGAACAACGACCCGTCGTCGGCGTTCATCGGGATCTACCAGTACGGCCCGGAGAACACCTACACCTGGATCAAGGCGGAGCAGGGCTCCCTCTGATCTGACGCGGTGACGACGCAGGCCCGGTGGGACGTCCGTCCCCCGGGCCTGCGGCGTGCCCGGGTGGTGCCACCACGGAGACCACTGCGGCGCGCCCCGGGAGCACGACGGCGCCCCACGGCTCGGAAGAGCGGTGGGGCGCCGTCGTGCGGTGCTGCGGCTCAGGACGCGGCGGCGTCCCGCTCGGCGTTCTCGACGTCGGTGGCCAGGGTGCCCAGGTACAGCTCGATGACCTTCGGGTCGTTCATCAGCTCGCGGCCCGGCCCCGAGTAGGCGTTGCGGCCCTGGTCGAGCACGTAGCCACGGTCGCAGATCTGCAGGGCGCGCCGGGCGTTCTGCTCCACGATGACGATCGACACACCCGCCTTGTTGATCCGCCGGGTGCGCAGGAAGGCCTCGTCCTGGCGCACCGGGGACAGGCCGGCCGACGGCTCGTCGAGCAGCAGCACCGACGGGTCCATCATGAGCGCTCGCGCCATGGCGACCATCTGCCGCTCGCCGCCGGACAGGGACCCGGCGCGCTGCTTGCGGCGGTCGCCCAGGGTGGGGAAGAGGTCGACGATCCGCTCGAACTGGGGGGCGAAGCGCTTGGGCTCAGCGAAGCAGCCCATCTGGAGATTCTCCTCGATGGTCAGCGAGGGGAAGACGTTGTTGTTCTGCGGCACGAACCCCACGCCGCGGCGCACCAGGCTGTCTGCGCGCTTGTTGGTGATGTCCTCGCCCTCGAGGCTCACCGAGCCGGAGCGCACGTTGACCAGCCCGAACAGGGCCTTGAGCAGCGTCGACTTGCCCGCGCCGTTGGGCCCGATGATCCCGATGAGCTCGCCGGGGTAGAGCGTCAGGTCGCAGCCGTTGAGGATGTTGACCCCCGGCAGGTAGCCGGCCACGAGGTCGCGGGCAGCGAGCAGCGGCTCACCGGTCGCCGGGGCGCCCTTCGGGCGGTCGACGGTGGGCGTGGTCATCGGGCCTCCTCCGGCCGGTCGGGGTCGGTCTCGAGCAGGGAGTCGTCGCCCAGGTCGGTGTCGTGGTGCGCGCCCAGGTAGGCGTCGATGACGGCCTGGTCCTTCATCACCGTGGTCGGCGGGCCCTCGGCGACGTTGCGCCCCTCGGCCATGACGACCACCCAGTCGGAGATGTGCCGGACCATGTGCATGTCGTGCTCGACGAACAGCACGGTCATGCCCTCGTCGCGCAGCGCCAGGATGTGGCCGAGCAGCGACTGGGTCAGCGCCGGGTTCACGCCGGCCATCGGCTCGTCGAGCATGATCATCGTGGGCTTCGTCATGAGGGCCCTGGCCATCTCGAGCAGCTTGCGCTGCCCGCCGGACAGGCTCCCGGCGAAGTCGTCCCGCTTCTCGAGCAGCTTGAAGCGCTCGAGCAGCGACTCGGCCTGCTCGGTGATCTCGCGCTCGCGTCGGGTCCACAGGGGCGGCACGAGCGCACGGAAGAGGTTCTCGCCCGGCTGGTCGACGGCGCCCAGCCGCATGTTCTCGATGACCGTCATCCGGTTCAGCGCCTTGGTCAGCTGGAACGTGCGGACCATGCCCGCACGGGCCACCTTCGCGGCCGGGACGCCGGCGAGCGAGCGGCCCGCGAAGGACCACGTGCCGGCGCTGGGCTGGTCGAACCCGGTGAGGAGGTTGAACAGCGTCGTCTTGCCGGCGCCGTTGGGGCCGATGAGCGCCGTGATCGCCCCGCGCTGCACCTCGATGTGGTGCACGTCCACGGCGGTCATGCCGCCGAACCGGCGCACGACGCCGTCGGCCACGAGGATCGGGTCCGGCTTCGCCGCGCCCGGGAGGTGCTCGACGCCCGCCAGGGCGACGGCGGGGGAGACGGCAGGGGCGGAGGTGTCAGCGGACATTGATCGCCAGCTCCTTCTTGTCGCCCATGATCCCCTGTGGTCGGAAGATGACGAGCAGCATCAGCGTCAGGCCCACGAGGATCCAGCCCAGCATGGCGATCTGCTCGGTGCGGAGCACGGTCTCGGGGACGATCTCGCGCAGGAAGATCGTGACGAACGCCAGGACGGTCCACAGCAGCACGGAGCCGAGGACCGGGCCGAACACCGTCGCGGCGCCGCCGAGCAGCAGGATGGTCCAGACGTAGAACGTCATCGGGCGGCCCATGGAGTCCGGCTGGACGGCCCGGGGGAGCACGTAGAGGATCCCGCCCAGGGCGCCGAACACCCCGCCGAGCACCAGCGCCTGCATCTTGTAGGAGTAGACGTTCTTGCCGAGCGAGCGCAGGGCGTCCTCGTCCTCGCGCACGCCCTTGAGCACGCGGCCCCACGGGCTGCGCATCCAGCGCCACATCACGAAGCACGCCAGCGCGACCACGGCCCACGCCACGATCCGCAGCCACCAGCTGTTGGACAGGTTGTTGGAGTAGGACCACGGCCCGATCTCCGTCGTCCCGTCCGGGAACGGGGACAGGGACTGGAAGGACTCCTTGAACGGGTCCCCGGCGATCCCCGCGTTGCCGCCCGTCAGCCACGTCAGCGACGTCGAGCGCCCGATGATGCGGACGATCTCCGCCGCCGCGATGGTGACGATCGCCAGGTAGTCGCCGCGCAGCTGGAGGGTGGGGATGCCCAGCAGCAGGCCGAAGAGCATCGCTGCGGTGACGGCGACGAGCACCGAGGCCCACAGTGGCCAGCCGGCGGTCGCGCTGATCGCGAAGCCGTAGGCGCCCAGCAGCATGAAGCCCGCCTGGCCCATGTTGAGCAGGCCGGTGAGCCCGAAGTGCACGTTGAGGCCGATCGCGGCCAGGGCGTACGCCGCGGTGGTCGGCGCGATGACCGCGTCGGCCACGGCGTTGAGGATGCGGGTCCAGTCCATGTCCCGGGTCCTTCCCTTAGCCGACCCGCTCCGCGCGGCCCAGGATGCCCTGGGGACGCACGAGCAGGACGATGATGAGGATGAGCAGCGCGCCGGCGTAGCGCATGTCGGACGGGATGACGAGGCTCGACATCTCCGCGATGAGCCCGATGACGAGCGAGCCGGCCAGCGCCCCGTAGGCCGTGCCGAGCCCACCCAGGGTCACGGCGGCGAACATGAGCAGCAGGATTGTGCCGCCCATGTTCCAGCTGGTCGAGTTGAAGTACAGCGGGATGAGCACGCCGCCCAGCGCCGCAAGGCCGGTCCCCGCGGTCCACACGAGGCGGATGATCCGCTCGACGCTGATGCCAGAGGCCGAGGCCAGGGCCGGGTTGTCCGAGACGGCCCGCGTCGCCCGGCCGGTGCGGGTCCCGACGAGGAACCAGGCGACGCCGACGAGGGTCACCACGGCGATCACCGCGGAGATGAGCGACTGCTGCGAGACGATCACCGGCCCCAGCTGCACGGGAACCGGGTTGTCGATGACGATCCGCAGCCGGCCGCCGCCGAAGAAGAACTGGAACGTGTACTGCAGCACCATGGAGAAGCCGATGGTGACGATCATCTGCTGCGTGTTGCCCACCCTGCGCCGCCGCAGGGGGTGCCAGATGCCGGCGTCCTGCAGCCAGCCGGACGCCGCGCCGAGCGCCACGGCCACGACCCCGGCCGCGACGAGCGGCAGACCCAGCGCCTGCGTCCCGACGTAGGCGAGGATCGCGCCGAGGGTCACCTGCTCGCCGTGGGCGAAGTTGCTCAGGCCCGTGGTGCCGTAGAGGAGCGAGAGCCCCACGGAGGCCAGCGCGAGCAGGATGCCGAAGATGAGGCCGTTGACGGCCTGCTGCGCCACGCGGCCGCCCGTGATGGCCGTGCCGCCGTCGCCCTCGGCGTCGGGGGTCGCGTCGGGCGCGGCGGTCCCGTCCGACGTCGGCTCGGACCCGCCGGTGGTCGGTTCGCCCAGGGGGAAGAGCGCCGCGGCCGTCGCCCCGAGCGCGACCGTGACGGTCCGGGGGTTGCTCGCCGGGTCGCGCAACGTCTCGCCGGCCGGCAGCGTCGCCACGTCGACGAGCACGGCGTACTCACCGGCGGACGTCACGGCGGCGGCCCAGCGGCCGTCGGCGCCGGTCACCGCCGGGACCTCGTCGCCCTGCCCGGTGATCGTCAGCGCGATCCCCGCGGCCGGGTCCCCGGCCGCGGTGCGGATGGTGCCCCCGACACAGCCCGTGTCCGGTGCCGGTGTGCACCCCTGTGCACCCCTGCGTGGCGGCCGCGGCGCCGGGCACCCCGAGTGCGAGAAGCCCGAGGAGCGCGAGGGCGGACGTGGCGATGACGCGGCGCGCTCGGGTCGTCCGACCCGTCGCGTGCGTCGAAGGGGGGGCCGTTCGTTGCACCGTGGGCCTCCGTCCGGGGTCACGCGCTGGGCGTGGGGCTGATCGGTCGTGCGCACCAGCACGGCCGTACCGCGACATGCCTGGTGGGCCGGGTAGGGCGACGATAGGCACCGGATGTGTCGCGCGGGTTTCGCGCCACGCCACACCTTGGCATCGATCGTCATCCGCGGACACCCGGCGGGGCGGGCCGGCCGCAGTTCACACGTCCGTGGACGCCGAGCGACTTCCGCTGGCCGGGCGAGACCGTTATCGTTTCGTCATTCGGCCCGGCAGCGGAACCCCCCATCGCGCGCCGCCAGGTCCAGCTCAGAAGGAGGACCGTGTGCGTCCCGGCATCGAGGTGCGGCCTGCGGAACCCCAGGACCTGAACCCGCTCGCGGACCTGTGCCTCACGGCCAGGGCGGAGTCGTCGGTCGGCTCGCAGGTCTGCACGGGCGAGGCGGCAGACCTCGCCCACCAGCTTGGTGCACTGGCCACGGCCCCGGGCGGCACGGTGCTCGTCGGCCTTATGGACGGCGCGCCTGTCGGTCTCCTGCTCGGCAGGGTCGTCGGTCCCAACCCGTTCACCGACGAGACGAGCCTCGCCGTCGAGTCGCTCTACGTCGCACCTGATCACCGGCGTCGCGGCGTCGGGCATGCCCTCATGACGGGTGCGGCGGGCCTCGCGACGGAGGTCGGCGCCGAGCACGTCTACGCGGCGCCCATCCCGGGCGCGCGCGGTATGCAGCGGTTCTTCGTCCAGCTGGGGTTCGCCCCGGCGGCGGCGCACCGCGTGACGACCACGGCGGCGCTCCAGCGGCGGCTGGCGCAGGACGTCGTGGGTGTCCCCGGGCGTCGTGCGGCCCCGCGCGGGCTGGAGGACCTCATCGCCCGGCGGCGTCAGTCCCGCGCGGCGACCGGCGAGGTACCCGTCGTGGCGCCCGCCGAGCCGGTCGAGCCGCCCACGCGGCGGTCGATCAGCATGCACGTCAGGCGAGCCGTGCAGACCCGTCGCGAGGTCGAGTCCTCCACGACGACCTCGTAGGTCGCCGTGGTGCGCCCCAGGTGCAGGGCTACCGCGCGGCCCGTGACGAGGCCGGACTGCGCCGAGCGGTGATGGGTGGCGCTCACCTCGATGCCGACGGCGTGACGCCCGGGGCCCGCGTGCACCATCGCGGCGAACGAGCCCAGGGTCTCCGCTAGCACCACGGAGGCCCCGCCGTGCAGCAGGCCGTACGGCTGGGTGTTGCCGTCCACTGGCATGGTGCCGACCGCCCCGTGCGCCGAGACCTCGAGCACCTCGATGCCCATCCGGTCGATGAGGGTGCCGGTGGTGGAGGTGCGCACGGCGTCGAGCACCGCGTCGGGAGCGGGCGTCGGGACGCTCGGGTGGGTGTCGGTCATGGCCGCTAGGTTGGCACCCGTGAGCGACCTGGCGCGACCCCGACCCCTTCTCCTGCTCATCGACGGGCACTCGATGGCGTACCGGGCGTTCTTCGCGCTGCCGGTCGACAACTTCGCCACGACCACCGGTGAGCCCACCAACGCGGTCTACGGGTTCACCGCGATGCTCGCCAACCTCCTGCGCGACGAGCGGCCCACCCACGTCGCGGTGGCCTTCGACGCCGGCCGCGTGACGTTCCGCACCGAGCGCTACCCCGAGTACAAGGGCACGCGCGACGCGACCCCCCAGGAGTTCAAGGGCCAGGTGCCCCTCATCCGCCAGGTGCTCGAGAGCCTGCGCGTGGTGGCCCTGGATCAGGCGGGCGTCGAGGCCGACGACATCATCGCCACCCTCGCGTTCGAGGCGGTCGAGGCGGGGATGGACGTGCTCGTCTGCACCGGGGACCGCGACGCGCTGCAGCTCGTCGGCCCGTCGGTGACCGTGCTCTACCCGCGCAAGGGCGTCTCGGACCTCGTGCGCTACACGCCGGACGCGGTCATGGAGAAGTACGGCGTCAGCCCGGTGCACTACCCGGACCTCGCGGCGCTCGTCGGCGAGTCGAGCGACAACCTGCCGGGCGTGCCCGGGGTCGGGCCCAAGACGGCCGCCAAGTGGATCGCGACCTACGGCGACCTCGACGGTGTGCTCGCCGCAGCGCCGTCGATCCCCGGCAAGGTGGGTGAGAACCTGCGCGCGCACCTGGACCAGGTGCGGCTCAACCGCGAGCTCAACGCGCCGGTCACCGTGGAGCTGCCCGTCGACGTCGCCGGCCTCGCCGTGCGGACGTGGGACCGTCCGGCGATGCACGAGGTGTTCGACGCGCTGCAGTTCCGCACGCTGCGCGAGCGCCTCTTCGCGATGGTGCCAGAGGAGGGTGAGCCGGCGCAGGACGTCGAGCTCGAGGTCGCGGCCGTCGAGCGTGGCGGCCTCGAGGCGTGGCTGACCGCGCACGGCCCGGGGACCGTCGCCGTCGAGGTCGACGGCCGCGGGACGCCGGCCGGCGGGGACGCGTGGGCGCTGGGGCTCAGCGCCGTCGCCGGGCACGCCGTGAGCCTCGACCTCACCGACCTGGCGCCGCAGGACGAGGCCGCGCTGGCCGCCTGGCTCGCGGATGCCGGGCGCGCCAAGGCGCTGCACGGTGCCAAGGACGCGTGGCACGCGCTGGCGGGGCGCGGCCTCGCCCTCGAGGGCGTCGCGTTCGACACCCTGCTGGCCTCCTACCTGTGCCACCCCGACCAGCGGGCCTACGACCTCGGTGACCTGGCCGTCCGGCACCTGCACCGCGACCTCCGGACGCAGGAGGCCGCCGACGACGGCCAGGGCGCCCTCGACCTCGACCTCGACGGCCGGTCCCAGTCCCAGCGCGCCGGGGTGCGCGCTGCCGCCGTCGCCGAGCTCACCGAGGTTCTGGCGACGGAGCTCGCTGACCGCGGCTCGCGGCACCTGCTCGACGACGTCGAGCTGCCCCTGGTCCCCGTGCTCGCCCGGATGGAGCGCGCCGGCATCGCCGCCGACGTCCCCTACCTCACCGAGCTGGAGCGTGAGTTCGCCGCCGCCGTGGCCGATGCCGCGGCCGAGGCGTACGCCGTCATCGGCAAGGAGGTCAACCTCGGCTCGCCCAAGCAGCTCCAGGAGGTCCTGTTCGACCAGCTCGGCATGCCGAGGACCAAGAAGATCAAGACGGGCTACACCACCGACGCCGCCGCGCTGACGGACCTGTTCGAGCGTACCGAGCACCCGTTCCTCGCCCACCTGCTGGCCCACCGTGACGCCGCGCGGCTGCGCCAGACCGTCGAGGGGCTGCTCCGCTCCGTCGCTGCGGACGGTCGCATCCACACCACGTTCCAGCAGACCATCGCGGCCACCGGCCGGCTGTCCTCGACGGACCCCAACCTGCAGAACATCCCGATCCGCACCGAGGCCGGCCGTCAGATCCGGCGCGCGTTCGTCGTCGGCGAGGGGTTCGAGACGCTCCTCACGGCCGACTACAGCCAGATCGAGATGCGGATCATGGCGCACCTGTCCGGCGACGCCGGGCTCATCGACGCCTTCCGTTCGGGCGAGGACCTGCACGCCTACGTCGGCTCGCGCGTGTTCGGCGTGGCGACCTCCGAGGTGACGTCGGCGCAGCGGTCGAAGATCAAGGCGATGTCCTACGGGCTGGCCTACGGGCTGTCCTCGTTCGGCCTTTCCAAGCAGCTGAACATCGCCGTGAGCGAGGCCGCGACCCTCATGGAGGACTACTTCGCACGGTTCGGCGGCGTGCGGGACTACCTCGCGAGCGTCGTCGACGAGGCGCGCCGCACCGGCTACACCGCGACCATCCTGGGGCGCCGCCGCTACCTGCCCGACCTGACGAGCGACAACCGCCAGCGGCGCGAGATGGCAGAGCGGATGGCGCTCAACGCCCCGATCCAGGGCAGCGCCGCCGACCTCATCAAGGTCGCGATGCTCGGCGTCGAGGGGCGGCTGCTCGCCGAGGGGCTGCGCTCGCGCATGCTCCTGCAGGTCCACGACGAGCTGGTGCTCGAGGTCGCCCCCGGGGAGGTGGGCCGCGTCGAGGAGCTCGTGCGCGCCGAGATGGGCGCGGCGGCCGACCTCCGGGTGCCCCTCGAGGTGTCCGTCGGCACCGGCGCCTCCTGGCACGCGGCGGGGCACTGAGCGGCGGGCCGGCACACCGCGGTGCCCAGGGCCGCGGGGGGACCAGCCCTCAGGCTCGCGCGCGGCACACGAAGATCGCCGTGCCCGGGAGCAGGCGTCCGCGCACGGGGCCCCAGCCGCCCCAGGTGCGCTCGTGCCCCTCGGGCCAGGCCGGCTCGACGAGCCGTTCGAGGCGGAGCCCCGCGCCGACGACCTCGGCGACGTGGTCCCCGAGCGTGCGGTGGTACTCCGCGTACTCGACGGCTCCGGCCGCGTCGGTCTCGACGTAGGGCGTGCGGTCGAAGTACGACCGGATCGCGGTGAGGCCGCGCTCGGACGGGTCGTCAGGGAACGCCCACCGGACGGGGTGCGTCACGGCGAACACCCATGCGCCGCCGGGCCGCAGCACACGGGCGACCTCGGCGTGCACGGCCGCGGCGTCCGGGACGAACGGCAGCGCCCCGAAGGCCGTGAAGGCGATGTCGAACGTGCCGTCGGCGAACGGCAGCCGCCGCGCGTCGGCCTGCACCATCGGCACCCGGACCCGGGTCTGCGCGTCGAGCGCGATGCCGGCCTCGAGCATCCCGACGGACACGTCCGTCGCGACCACGCGCGCCCCGCGGCCCGCCAGCCAGCGGCTGCACTGCGCGGCGCCGGCGCCGACCTCGAGGACGTCCAGCCCGGCGACGTCGCCCAGCAGCCGCGCGTCGTCCTCGCGCAGTCCCTCGGGGCACCAGCAGAAGTCGGCGGGGCCGAGGAACGTGCCGTGCTCCGCGAGGTACTCGGCGGCGTTCGCGTCCCACCACCCGCGCGCGGCGGCGCCCCCGACGTCGTCGGGCACCGGCGAGAAGCCTGCGCGGTCGAGCGCGGACGGCATCGGACCTCCCGGGTTCGTGAGGGCCTATCGTCCCAGATCGCCCGGAACGGCTTTGACCCACCGTTGGGCCCGCGCCTAGGATGTCCGGCGGTGCGGTACGTCCCGCGCCAGGTCGTGCGTGCCGGCAACGGACCCGCCCGGCCGTCCGGCACGTCCCCGCACGTCAACGCTGCGCCGCAGCACGGCACCACTCCCTGTCCGCACTATTCCCTGTCCGCATCGGAGCTCGAAACTCAATGACCATCTCCACCCCAGCGAAGTCGGCTGCACCCCAGGTCGCCATCAACGACATCGGCTCGAGTGAGGACTTCCTCGCCGCGATCGACGCGACCATCAAGTACTTCAACGACGGCGACATCGTCGAGGGCACCATCGTCAAGGTGGACCGCGACGAGGTGCTCCTCGACATCGGCTACAAGACCGAGGGCGTCATCCCCTCGCGCGAGCTGTCGATCAAGCACGACGTCGACCCGGACGACGTCGTCTCGGTGGGTGACGTGGTCGAGGCCCTGGTGCTCCAGAAGGAGGACAAGGAGGGTCGCCTCATCCTGTCCAAGAAGCGCGCGCAGTACGAGCGCGCCTGGGGCACGATCGAGAAGATCAAGGAGGAGGACGGCGTCGTCACCGGCACCGTCATCGAGGTCGTCAAGGGCGGCCTCATCCTCGACATCGGCCTGCGCGGCTTCCTGCCTGCCTCCCTCGTCGAGATGCGTCGCGTCCGCGACCTCCAGCCGTACGTCGGCAAGGAGATCGAGGCCAAGATCATCGAGCTCGACAAGAACCGCAACAACGTGGTGCTCTCGCGCCGCGCGTGGCTGGAGCAGACCCAGTCCGAGGTGCGGCACACGTTCCTCAACCAGCTCACCAAGGGCCAGATCCGCAAGGGTGTGGTTTCGTCCATCGTCAACTTCGGCGCGTTCGTCGACCTGGGCGGCGTGGACGGCCTCGTGCACGTCTCCGAGCTGTCCTGGAAGCACATCGACCACCCGAGCGAGGTCGTCGAGGTCGGCCAGGAGGTCACCGTCGAGGTGCTCGACGTGGACTTCGACCGCGAGCGTGTCTCCCTGTCGCTCAAGGCGACGCAGGAGGACCCGTGGCAGGCCTTCGCCCGGACGCACGCCATCGGTCAGGTCGTGCCCGGCAAGGTCACCAAGCTCGTCCCGTTCGGTGCGTTCGTGCGCGTCGAGGACGGCATCGAGGGCCTCGTGCACATCTCCGAGCTGGCCGTGCGCCACGTCGAGCTGCCCGAGCAGGTCGTCAACGTCGGTGACGACACCTTCGTCAAGGTCATCGACATCGACCTCGACCGCCGCCGCATCTCGCTGTCGCTGAAGCAGGCGAACGAGGGCCTCGACCCGACCAGCGAGGACTTCGACCCCGCGCTGTACGGCATGGCTGCCGAGTACGACGACAAGGGGAACTACAAGTACCCCGAGGGCTTCGACCCGGAGACCAACGAGTGGCTCGAGGGCTTCGAGTCGCAGCGTGAGCTGTGGGAGGCGCAGTACGCCGCCGCCCACTCGCGCTGGGAGTCGCACAAGAAGCAGGTCGCCGAGGCCGCTGCGGCCGACGCCGACGCCGCATCCGGTGCCGACAGCTCGAGCTCGTCCAGCTCCTCGGCGAGCAGCTACTCCTCGGCCCCGGTCGAGGAGGCCGCCGGCACCCTCGCGTCCGACGAGGCCCTGGCCGCGCTGCGCGAGAAGCTCACGGGCAACTGACTCACCGCGCCCCGGCGCACCGCACGTCCCGAAGGGCCGGTCCACGGACCGGCCCTTCGGCCGTCCCCGACGCGGATACCCTCGGCTCATGGGACACAGGGCGATCACCTGGCCGGCGCACCCCGGGGTGCTGCGCGTGGGGCTGACCGGTGGCATCGGGGCGGGCAAGTCGGTCGTGGCAGGGCGGCTGGGGGCGCTGGGCGCCGCGGTGGTCGACCATGACGTGCAGGCGCGAGCCGTCGTCGCTGCCGGGTCCGACGGACTCGGGGCCGTGGTGGCGGCCTTCGGGGGCGGGGTCCTCACCGAGGACGGCGACCTGGACCGCACCGCGCTGGGCGAGGTCGTCTTCGCGGACCCCGCCGCGCGGGCGACCCTCAACGGGATCGTGCACCCGCGCGTCTTCGATGCCGCGCGGCGGGCCGAGGCTGATGCGGTCGCGCACGGGCACCGCGTCGTGGTGCACGACATCCCGCTGCTGGTCGAGACCGGCCAGGCGGGCCACTTCGACGAGCTCGTCGTCGTGGACGCGCCACCCGAGCTGCGCGTCCAGCGGCTGGTCGAGGGCCGCGGGATGCGCACCGGCCAGGCGTGGGCGCGGCTCGCGGCGCAGGCGGACGACGAGGACCGCCTCGCGGCGGCCACGGTGGTCCTGGACGGCTCGGGGAGCGTCGCGGGTCTCGAGGCCCAGGTGGACGCGTTGTGGGCCCGGTGGGCCGCTCCGCGCGACGATGCGCCGGGCCCGGTGGAGGGCACGACGGCGTGAGCGGCGCGGGGCCCGTCCTCGTCACCGGGTTCGAGCCGTTCGACGGGCGACCCGTCAACGCGTCGTGGTCGGCGGTGGAGGCGCTGATGACGGGCTGGCCGGGGCCAGAGCGGCTCGTCGCCGTCCGGCTGCCCGTCTCCTTCCGCGGGGCACGCCAGGCGCTGCGGCTCGCGGTGCGCGAGCACGGCCCGCGCCTCGTCGTGTGCGTCGGGGAGGCCGCCCGGGCGGCGGTGGGCGTCGAGCGGGTCGCGGTCAACGTCATCGACGCGCGGATCGCCGACAACGACGGCTCGGCGCCCGTCGACGTGCCCGTCGTCGCCGGCGCACCCGCCGCGTTCTTCTCGACGCTGCCGGTGCGGGCGTGCGCCCGGGCGGTCGCCGCGGCGGGCATCCCGGCGGAGGTCTCGCCGAGCGCCGGCACCTACGTGTGCAACGCGACGTTCTACGCGCTGGCCCACCTCCTGGCCGACCGGCCCGAGGTTCGCGGCGGGTTCGTGCACGTGCCGCTCACGCCCGAGCAGGCGGGCGCCGGGGCACCGTCGCTGCCGACCTCCGCTTCGGCACGGGCCCTCGCCGCCGTGGTCCGGACGGCCCTCGACCAGCCCTGAGGGGCTGTCGGTCAGGGCCGACCCGCCCGTGTCGGTGCCAGCACGTACGGTTGCACCATGCGTCCCGTCACCGATCTGCAGCGCCGCGTGGCCCCGTTCGAGGTGATCTCGGACTACGTGCCGTCGGGGGACCAGCCCACGGCCATCGCCGAGCTCACGGAGCGGATCCAGGCGGGGGAGAAGGACGTCGTGCTGCTCGGCGCCACGGGCACCGGCAAGTCCGCGACCACGGCATGGCTCATCGAGAAGCTCCAGCGGCCCACGCTCGTCATGGCGCCCAACAAGACGCTCGCGGCCCAGCTGGCCACGGAGTTCCGCGAGCTGCTGCCCAACAACGCGGTCGAGTACTTCGTCTCGTACTACGACTACTACCAGCCCGAGGCGTACATCGCGCAGACGGACACCTACATCGAGAAGGACTCGTCGATCAACGACGAGGTCGAGCGGCTGCGGCACTCGGCGACCACCTCGCTGCTCACGCGGCGCGACGTCATCGTCGTCGCGTCGGTGTCGTGCATCTACGGCCTCGGCACGCCGCAGGAGTACGTGGACCGCATGGTCCGGCTGGCGGTCGGCGACCACGTCGAACGCGACCAGCTGCTGCGCCGGTTCGTCGCCATGCAGTACACGCGCAACGACATCGCCTTCACGCGCGGCACGTTCCGGGTGCGGGGAGACACGGTCGAGATCATCCCGGTGTACGAGGAGCTCGCCATCCGGATCGAGTTCTTCGGCGACGAGATCGAGGCGATCGCCACCCTGCACCCGCTCACGGGCGACGTGGTGCGCACCGAGCAGGACATCTACGTGTTCCCCGCGACGCACTACGTCGCCGGCCCGGAGCGCATGGAGCGGGCGATCACGAGCATCGAGGCCGAGCTCACCGAGCGGCTGGCGACGCTCGAACGGCAGGGCAAGCTGCTCGAGGCCCAGCGGCTGCGGATGCGCACCACCTACGACATCGAGATGATGCGGCAGGTCGGCAGCTGCGCCGGGATCGAGAACTACTCGCGGCACATCGACGGACGCGCGGCCGGCACCGCGCCGCACACGCTGCTCGACTACTTCCCCGAGGACTTCCTGCTCGTCATCGACGAGTCGCACGTCACCGTGCCGCAGATCGGCGCGATGTTCGAGGGGGACATGTCGCGCAAGCGCGCCCTCGTGGACCACGGGTTCCGGCTACCCAGCGCGATGGACAACCGCCCGCTGCGCTGGGAGGAGTTCGTCGAGCGGATCGGCCAGACCGTCTACCTGTCGGCCACGCCGGGCAGCTACGAGCTGTCGCAGTCCGACGGGGTGGTCGAGCAGATCATCCGGCCGACGGGCCTGGTGGACCCCCAGGTGGTGGTCAAGCCGACCACGGGCCAGATCGACGACCTCCTCGAGCAGATCCGGGTCCGCGTGGCCCGGGACGAACGCGTGCTCGTCACCACGCTGACCAAGAAGATGTCGGAGGACCTCACGGACTACCTCCTCGAGCGCGGCGTGCGCGTGCAGTACCTGCACTCCGAGGTGGACACGCTGCGTCGGGTCGAGCTGCTGCGCGAGCTGCGGATGGGCCAGTTCGACGTGCTCGTGGGCATCAACCTGCTGCGTGAGGGCCTCGACCTGCCCGAGGTGTCGCTGGTCGCCATCCTCGACGCGGACAAGCAGGGCTTCCTGCGCTCGGGGACCTCGCTCATCCAGACCATCGGCCGTGCCGCGCGCAACGTCTCGGGCGAGGTCCACATGTACGCGGACTCCATCACCCCGGCGATGGCCCAGGCGATCGACGAGACGACGCGCCGGCGCGAGAAGCAGGTCGCGTACAACGTCGCGAACGGCGTGGACCCGACGCCTCTGCGCAAGAAGATCAGCGACGTCACGGACATGCTGGCGCGCGAGGACATCGACACCGCCGAGCTGCTCGAGGGCGGGTATCGGAACGCCGCGAGGGGCAAGGGCAGGGGCCAGGCGCCCGTGCCGCGGCCGGGTGCGGACACCCCGCGCGCCCGGATGGCAGCCGTCCCGGCCACGGAGCTGGCCGGCCTCATCCACGAGCTCAGCGACCAGATGCACGCCGCGGCGGCCGAGCTGCAGTTCGAGCTGGCTGCGCGGCTGCGGGACGAGATCGGCGGCCTGAAGAAGGAGCTGCGCGACATGCAGGCCGCCACGGCCTGAGCCCTCACCGAGGGCCGTGCGCCGGCGCCCCGGTCGTCATGACCTATGCTCGGGGCCGAAGGGGAGTACTCCCGTCGCAGTGGTGCCGTCAGCACGGAGGGCTTCGTCGCCCTCCCGGTGCCACCGGTCCGGACACCCGGGCGGAGGAGACCTTCGGTACACACCCCGACGTACCGGAGGTACAGCTGTGTCCGTGGAACCCTGGGTCTGGGCCGTCACCCTGCTGGGCGTGCTGGGCCTGCTCGTCTTCGACTTCTACGCGCACGTTCGCACGCCGCACGCGCCGACGTTCCGCGAGGCCGCCGTGTGGTCCTCGGTCTACATCGGCCTGGCGATCGTGTTCGGCATCGGGCTGACGATCGTCTGGGGTGGCGCGCACGGCACCGAGTTCTTCGCCGGGTACATCACCGAGAAGAGCCTGTCCGTCGACAACCTCTTCGTCTTCCTCATCATCATGACGAGATTCGCCGTACCGCGGAACTACCAGCAGAAGGTGCTCCTCGTCGGGGTCGCCATCGCCCTGGTGCTGCGCGGCCTGTTCATCTGGGCGGGTGCCGCCGCCATCGCGCAGTTCTCCTGGGTCTTCTACGTCTTCGGCGCGTTCCTCATCTACACGGCGATCAAGCTCGCGCGTGAAGACCACGACAGCGAGGCCCCCGCCGAGTACCACGAGAACGCCGTCCTGCGGCTGGTCCGGCGGGTCATCCCGTCGACCACCCAGTACCACGGCGACCGGCTCACGGTCGTGGAGAACGGCCGGCGACTCATCACGCCGATGCTCGTCGTCATGCTCGCGATCGGCTCCACCGACGTCCTCTTCGCGCTCGACTCGATCCCGGCGATCTTCGGCCTGACGAAGGAGCCGTACATCGTGTTCACCACGAACGCCTTCGCGCTCCTCGGCCTGCGGCAGCTGTACTTCCTGCTGGGCGGGCTGCTCTCGCGCCTGGTCTACCTGTCGGAGGGGCTGTCGGTCGTGCTCGGCTTCATCGGCGTGAAGCTCATCCTCGAGGCGCTGCACACCAACGAGGTGCCGTTCATCAACGGTGGCGAGCACGTCTCGTGGGCCCCCGAGATCCCCATCTGGCTCTCGCTCACGGTGATCCTCGGCACGCTGACGGTGGCGACCGTGGCCAGCCTGCTCAAGACCCGCAGCGACCGACGCAACGGCGTCGACGAGCAGGTCCCGACCCCGGACGCCTGAGGCGCACCGGCACGGCCCGTGCCGTCAGGCCCAGACCCGCAGCACAGGCTCCCAGCCGCGCACCGTCCGGTCCGCGACGAGCCCGGCGGTCCAGAACGGGTCGGTGTCGAGGAGCGCCACGGCCGCGGTGGCGTCGGGCGCCACGACGAGCAGCAGCGCGCCCGCCGCTCCGTCGGTGTACGGCCCGCTCGCCAGGAGCGTCCCGTCGGCGAGCAGGCCGCCGAGGAAGGCGCGGTGCGCGGGGCGGACCTCGTCGCGCTCGTCGGCCCGGTCGTCGTAGCGGTACTCCACAGCGAAGGTCGTCATGCCGGGATCATCCCGCACCCGTGACGGTCACCAGCCGCGGGCGCGCCAGGCGGGCAGGGCCGGCCGCTCGGCTCCCAGCGTGGTGTCGTCGCCGTGGCCCGGGTAGACCCAGGTCCGGTCGTCGAAGCTGCCGAAGACCCGCTCGTCGAGGTCCGCCATGAGCCGGCGGAACTCGGGCGGGCCGGCGGTCCGCCCTGGCCCGCCGGGGAACAGGCTGTCCCCCGTGAAGAGGTGTGCTCGGCCCGGTACGGCGTCGGGCACCGCGGTCCGGGCCGGCTCCCGGTAGGACAGCGCGACCGAGCCCGGCGTGTGGCCACGGAGCGCGACGACGTCGAGCCGCACCCGTCCCACGTCCAGGGTGTCCCGGTGCCGCAGCACGCGGTCGGCCGGAGCCCCGATGGCGTCGGCGTCTGCCGCGCCGCACGCGTGGGCGGCGCCGGTCCGGGCCAGCACCTCGGCGAGGGCGCCGTGGTGGTCCGCGTGCCGGTGCGTCGTGACCACGAGGTCGAGGGCCGTGCCACCCGTCGCGGCCAGCAGCAGCGCCAGGATCCGCTCCGGCTCGGCGGCGGCGTCGATCAGTGCGCTGCGCCCGCTCGCGCGGCACGTCAGGAGGTAGGCGTTGTTGTCCATGGGCCCGACGGAGAGCTTGTGCACCCGCACGGCGTCGAGCTCGCGCAGCGCCGCCTGCCCGCCGGGGTCGACATGCCCGCTGTAGGTCATGGCACCCATCGTGCCCGGTCCGGGCCGCGGGCGGCGTTCGAACGCTTGTGCGATTCGGCCGGGCGACCTAAGATGCTCCGGTGAACGATCGACTGCGCGTCCAGGGCGCCCGAGAGCACAATCTGCGCAACGTCGACCTCGACCTCCCGCGGGACGCGCTCATCGTGTTCACGGGGTTGTCCGGCTCGGGGAAGTCCTCGCTGGCGTTCGACACGATCTTCGCCGAGGGTCAACGTCGTTATGTCGAGTCGCTCTC
>NZ_DAORSQ010000046.1:0-1124 GCF_035443605.1 Actinotalea sp.
GAAGGGCATCATCGACCGCTTCCGGTCGCTGCCCATGGCGCCGTCGGCGGTGCTCACCGGTCGCACCCTGTCCGACGTCGTCAACAACGTCCTGGTGCTCGTCGTCATGTCGCTCACGGGGCTGCTGGTGGGCTGGCGGATCCGGGGGTCGTTGCTGGAGGCACTGGCGGGCTACGGGCTGCTGCTCGTCTTCGCCTATGCGATCTCCTGGATCATGGCGTGGGTGGGGATGCTGGTGCCGAGCCCCGAGGTGGTCAACAACGCCTCGTTCATCATCATCTTCCCGCTGACGTTCGTGGCGAACACCTTCGTCCCGCTGGACACCCTGCCCGCCGCGCTGCGGACCTTCGCGGAGTGGAACCCGGTCTCGGCGGTCACCCAGGCGGCCCGTGAGCTGTTCGGCAACATCCCGGCCGGCCAGCCGGCGCCCACGGCGTGGCCCCTGGTCAACGCGGAGCTCTACACGCTGATCTGGTCGGCGGTCATCCTGGTGATCTTCGTGCCGCTGGCCAACGCCCAGTACCGCGTGTCGACGTCGCGCTGAGCGGGCGGCCCCGTCCCGGTCAGCCGGTGTACTCGAAGTGCCAGTACTCGGGGTTGGAGCCGCCGGCGCGCGCCCAGGACGGCGCCACCCACCCGTAGGCCGGGCCGTTCGCCACGAGCCACTCGTAGCGGGAGCTGCCGAAGGCGTACTGCTCCCACTCCCACGTGTCGATCGCGGTACCCAGGCCGTGGTTCGACGTGCCGGGCTGGGCGGCGATGCCGCCGTAGTAGGCGCGCATCGCGACCTGGTCGGCGTAGGAGCGGTAGCTCATGTCGACCGCGACGTTCTCGCCGAACTGCGCCCGGAACGCCTCGTTGAGGCTCGTCAGCGCCGCCGCGGCGTCGCTGCGCAGCCACTGCTGGTTGCCGGCGGAGTCCTGGCACCAGGACAGGGGGGTCATCGCCGAGGCAGGCAGGTTCCCGTTGCTCCCGTCCCCCGTGGCCGTGGGGGTCGAGGTGTGGAACACGGTGCCGCCGTCGTTGCGGGGCGCCTCGTACGAGCCCGCACCTCCGCAGTCGGCGCCCGCGCCGCCGCCGGACCGTCGGCCGGAGGACGCCGCCGCCTGCTGGGCCGCCGCCGC
>NZ_DAORSQ010000046.1:1224-18220 GCF_035443605.1 Actinotalea sp.
GCGGCAGCCGCGGCGGCCTCCTGCTCGGCGAGCCAGGCCACCTGCGCCTGCGCCACGGCCTCGGTCGCACCCGCCAGGGCGGTGACCGCGAGGTCGAGGTCCGCCGCCAGCCCGTCGCCGACCCGCTGGGCCTCGACGACGTCCATCGCCTGCGCCAGCGCCAGCCGCACGGCGTCGTCCGCCACCTGCCCCGCCGAGGCGTCGAGCACCGGCTGTGCCGCGGCGAGCGCGGCGTCGGCCCGCGTGGACGCGGACTGCCACGCGACCGCCAGGCGCTCGGCGGCCGCCGAGCGGGCGGCGGCGTGCGCGGCGGCGGTCTCGGCCTCCGCGGCCTCCGCGGCGCGCTCGGTGGCCTCCTGGGCTGCGACCGTGTCGCGGGCGTCCTGCGCCCGGGCGGCCCGCACCTGCACCCCGGTGAGGGCGCCGGCGGTGAGCGCCACGGCTGCGGCCGCGGCGACCACGACGGTGCGTCGGTCGGGGCGCCTGGCGGGGCGCACCGGCGGCGCGGCGCGGTGCCCGGCGGGCGCCTCCTGGTCGGTCGTCACCGCAGCAGTGTGGACAACGACGGCCCAGATGTCGATGCCGGCCCGTGCAGCGACGCGTCGAGCGGGGCTGCCACGAACCTCTGTCGGGACCTGCGGCCCAGGTTGTCGCACGTCGCGCGGGTGAGGCTGGGGCATGTTCCGGGTCGGTCCCGGAGCCCGGGAGGTGGTGGGCCATGCGGGTCCTCGTCGCGGTGGCGTCGCGCCACGGGTCCACGCGCGAGATCGGCGAGGCCGTCGCGGAGGTGCTGCGCGGCTCGGGCTTCGTCGTCGACGTGCTGGACCCCGACGACGTCGACGGGATCGCGGACTACGACGCCGTCGTGCTCGGGTCGTCGGTCTACGTCGGCCGCTGGGCCGCGTCGGCGCGGGCGCTGGTCGACCGGCTCGCCGGTGCCCTGGCCAGCCGCCCGGTGTGGCTCTTCTCCTCCGGGCCGGTGGGCGACCCGCCGGCACCCGCGGGTGACCCCGAGGAGGTGCCCGCCCTGGTCTCGCGGCTGCACGCGCGCGGCCACCGCACGTTCTCCGGGCGGCTCGACAAGGGCGGCCTCGCGCTGGCGGAGCGCGCCGTCGTGGCCCTCGTCCAGGCCGAGCAGGGCGACTTCCGCGCGTGGGTCGACATCCAGGACTGGTCGGCCGGGATCGCGTCGGAGCTGCACGACGAGGAGATCCGGCGCCTGCGCTACGTGCGGTGACCGGGCCGTGCGGTGACCGGGTCGTGCGGTGACCGGGCCGTGCGGCTGTCAGGTCAGCGTGCCGGCCAGCCACTGCGCACCGGTGCGCTCCTCGGCCTCGAGGGCGGTGCGCAGCGCCTTGGCCGTCGCCTCCTCGACGACCGCGCCGAACAGCGGGACCGACGCCTTGAGATCCCCGGCGAAGTTCACGGTGGTCCCGTCGGGGCCGCCCTCCATCCGCATCGTGCCGGTCATCCGCACCGGGGCGCCGGTGACCTCGACGACGACGGTGCCCGTGCGGCCGTGCGGTCCGGGGGCCTCCCAGGCCTCGACCTGGCGCACCTCGAGGCTCGGGCCCACGAGCGAGCGGAACTGCGCCGGCACGCCCGTCGTCGGCATCTGGCGGCGCGTCGTCACGGTGAAGGCCTCACCGGCCGCGCCGACCACGGACACGGTCTGGGACACCGCCCCGGACGCGTGGACCTTCGCGGCGACGAACTCCTCCTGCGCGAGCATCGCGGCGACCCGCTCGGGGTCGGCGTCGTAGCTGGCCTGCGCGGTGATGTGCACCGAATGCCTCCGGGGGTGGTTGTCCCCCGAGGCTAACAAGGCCGCGGGGGGATGCACCTAGGCTTTCGACGTGTCCACCCTCACCGACCTCGTCTCACGGCACTCGGACCTCGCCCACGGCGACGTCGAGTGGCTGCACCTGCTGGTCGGCGACTGGCAGCTCATCTCGGACCTGGCGTTCGCCGACCTGGTCCTGTGGCTGCCCACCCACGCGGGCGACTACGTCGCCGTCGCCCAGGCCCGGCCCTCCACGGGGGCGACCGTGCACTACGACGACATCGTGGGTAGCACGGCGCCCGAGGGGCAGCGCTCCCAGCTGGACCGGGCCCTGCGCGAGGTGGCCATCCAGCGCTCCCGAGAGCCGCGCTGGTTCGGCTCCTACGCCGTCCGCGAGGAGGCGGTCCCGGTGGTGCACGACGGCCGGCCGATCGCCGTCGTCGCGCGGCAGACCAACCTCGGCGGGGCCCGCACGCCCAGCCGGCTCGAGCTCAACTACGTCGAGTCCGCCGACGACCTCATCGGGATGGTCGCGCGCGGCGAGTTCCCGGCGCCCAACGCCCCGACCGGTCCGCGGCGCGGCGCCCCGCGCGTGGGCGACGGCCTCATCCGGATGAACTCCGAGGGCGAGGTGCTCTACGCGAGCCCCAACGCGCTCAGCTGCTTCCACCGGTTCGGCGTGCTCGGCTCGCTCGTCGGGCGCTCGCTCGCGGAGGTGACCACGGAGCTGCTCGAGGAGAGCACGCCGATGGACGAGTCGCTGCCGCTGGTGGTCATGGGCCGGGCGCCGTGGCGCACCGACGTCGAGGCGCGCGGGGTGTGTCTCTCGCTGCGGGCCGTCCCGCTCACCGAGTACCGCGAGCGGGTCGGTGCGGTGCTGCTGTGCCGCGACGTCTCGGAGCTGCGGCGGCGCGAGCGTGAGCTCATCACCAAGGACGCGACGATCCGCGAGATCCACCACCGCGTGAAGAACAACCTGCAGACCGTCGCCGCACTGCTGCGGCTCCAGGCCCGCCGGATGACCTCGGACGAGGCCAAGGCGGCGCTGGGGGAGGCGATCCGACGGGTGACGACCATCGCCCAGGTCCACGAGACGCTCTCGCAGACCCTGGACGAGTCGGTCGACTTCGACTCGCTCGTGGACCGGAGCCTTCGCCTGGCGGCCGACGTCGCCTCGGCCGGCGGCTCCGTCAACACCGTGCGCACGGGGACGTTCGGCATGGTGCCGGCGGAGGCCGCGACCGCATTGGCGCTGGTGCTCACCGAGCTGGTGACCAACGCCGTCGAGCACGGGTTGGCCGGGGTCCGCGGCGGGACGGTGGAGATCGTCGCCGAGCGCACCGGGCCGCACCTGCGGGCCGTCGTCGCGGACGACGGCGTGGGGCTGCCAGACGGCGGTGGGCCGATGACCGGGCTGGGGACCCAGATCGTCGGCACGCTGGTGCGCAACGAGCTGCGCGGGACGATCGACTGGCTGCCCCGGGAGGGCGGTGGCACCCAGGTGGTGCTCGACGTCGACCTGCAGGAGCGCAAGAGCCTCTGACCGGTGCCGGACAGCAGTCTGACCGGGACCCTCTGCGGGTCCCGGTCAGACGGTGTGCCGGGTCGGCTCGGTGAGCCGGGGGTGCCGCGCGCGGCGGCGGTAGGTCAGCTCGCGCGGCGGGCGCGGGCCGTCCGACGCTTGAGGGCGCGACGCTCGTCCTCGGACAGGCCGCCCCAGACGCCGGCGTCCTGGCCGGACTCGAGCGCCCACTTGAGGCACGTGTCGACGACGGGGCAGCGCCGGCACACGGCCTTGGCCTCGTCGATCTGCTGCAGGGCGGGGCCGGTGTTCCCGATCGGGAAGAACAGCTCGGGGTCCTCGTCCAGGCAGGAAGCGCGGTGGCGCCAGTCCATCGGGTTTCTCCTCGGGCACGCGTCGATCGACGCCCGTTCAGGGCGGGTTCGACAGGTGGGGGTCGTGCGAACGTCCTACGACTGTGGATAAGCCTCACACGCGGGCCGCCGGAGCACAAGGGGTAACGAGAAGGTTTCACCCTGATAACGAATGAGGTCTTGATCACATCGGTTCGACCCAGGGCGCGGGGCGCCCCGACGTCGGATCGTCGTAGCGGCACATGGTGCTGGTGGGGCAGGTGATCACCCCGTGGTGCCACCTGCGCACCACCTGTCACATCGGCCGCTACGACGACCGGCAGGGTGGGGCGGGCGGGCCGGCGCCCGGCGTTGGGTAGCAGCTCCGGGTGGCCATCCGGACGCCCTGCGGGTGGCCATCCGGACGCCCTGCGGGTGGCCAGCGGGTGGCGTCGGGTGGCGTGCGGGCGATCCGCGGGCGGCGTGCGGGCGATCCGCGGGTGGCGTCGGGGCGGCGTGCGGGCGGCGCGCGACCGCGGCCCGTAGGGTCGGAGCCGTGAGCACCGTTCCCGACCGACCGTCGCTGCGGCAGCCGGTGGTGTTCGCAGCGCTGCTCCTCGAGGCCGCGGCCCTCGCCACGGCGGCCCTGGCCGCCCTGGTGCTGCTGCTCACCGGACGCGGTGCCTACCCGGTGGTCGCCGCGGCGCTCGCGCTCGCGGCGGTCGCGGTCGCCGCGGCGCTCGTGGCCGCGGTCCGCGCGTTGGGCCGGGGCCGGGCGCGCGTCGTCGCGCCGGTGGTCACGTGGCACCTCCTCCAGGGCGCGACCGCGATCGCCGTGCTCGGCGCTGTCACCCCGCAGACGCCGCTCGCCGTCCCCGTGATCGCGTGGGTGGCCATCGTGCTGGCCGCCCTGGTCGTCGTGCTGCTGCTCAGGCGGGAGCGGGCCCGCCGCCCGGAGTAGGCCAGACGGCGCGGCCCGTCGCGGCCGGGGCCCGGTGCACGGTGAGCGTCGCGGCCGCGTCCGGGGCGACCGGGAGCGCCGTGACCGGTGCCGGGGCGACCGGGAGCGCCCTGACCGGGGCCGAGGCGACCTGGACCGGGGTGGCCCGGCCCCGGTGGACGAGGGCGCCGCGTCCGGGGTGGTCGGGCCAGGCGGGGTCGGTGACCTGCCACAGGTCGCAGCCGGCGACGTCCGTCGACCCCGCGGTGTGCGGGGCGAGGACGAGGACGGGAGCGCACGACCGCAGGGCCGCGATCGCCCCGCGGTAGGCGGCAGCGGCGCGGTCGGTGCGGACTGCGGCGACCACGCGCGGCGCCGCCGGGTCGGTCTCGGCCCGCAGGATCCACGCAGCCAGCTGGTCGTCCAGCCCGGGGTGGGCCCGCACCAGCAGGTCGAGGTCGTCGACGACGAGCACGGCGCCGGGTCGCGCGCCGTCGAGCGCCGCCAGGAGCGCCGCCGGGTCGGTGACGGCCCCCGATGCCCGCAGGACGCTGCCAGCGTGCAGCTGCGCGGCCACGGCGGCGAGGGCGGTCGACCGTCCCGAACCTGCGGGCCCGACGACCAGCAGCCCGGTGTCGAGCCCGACGCGGACCGGGGCGGCGTCGTCCCCACCCGGACCGAGCCACGCCACCCCGGCGACGCCCCCGGGGCCGGGTGGGCCCAGCCCGGCGAGCAGCGGCAGCGGCGCGAGGCGCAGCGGGAGGGGCCGCCCGGGTCGCCCGGCCGCGGCCCCGTCCCGTCCTGCCGGGCCGTCCGCCGTCGCCACCTGGCACCTCGCGGTGACGGTGCCGAGCACCACCCCGCGGCCGGGCACGCCTCGTCCGGCAGCGAGACCCCGCGGCACGCCGAGGAGGGCGTCGTCGTGCGGGTCGCCGACGGCGAGCACCACGCGGGTTCCGGCCAGGGGGAGCAGCCGGACCAGGTCCGACGGCGCGCCGGTCACGGCGACCGCCAGGCCTGGCCGCGTCCCGGCGCGCACGGCCTGGTCGAGCAGGTCGAGCGGGGCGCCGCGCGGCAGACGCCCCAGCGCGGCGCGCACCGCGTCGACGTCGTCGACCAGGAGCAGTCGCGGCACCGGGGCGGGATCCCCCGGCGCCGGCGGGCGGCCCGGTGCGGCGAGCAGGGTCAGCAGCCGTGCCAGCCGCCGTGGGTCCTGCGCCCCGACGACCGTGCCGCGCCCTGGATGGTCCGCGACGGCGGCCAGCAGGGCGGCGTCCGGCCGGCCGACGACGGCGTGCACGTGCCAGCCGCGCTCGAGCGCCACCACGGCGAGCGTGCGCAGGGCACTGGTGCGGCCGGAGCGCGGCGCGCCCGAGACGAGGAGCGGACCCGACCGCGGGTCCCAGAGGAGCGGACTCTGCTCCTGGCGCTCGGGCCGGTCGACGAGGCCGAGCGGCAGGCCGGGTGACGGGTCGAGCCCGGCGCCGAGCCGAGGGCCCGCGGCCGGCCGTGCGGCCGGCAGCGCGGTCGGCAGGTCCGCGAGCGCGAGGGTCGCGGGCAGCGGGGGGCACCAGAGCCGAGCCTGCGGCTCGAGCCCGTGCCCGGCGGCGCGGACCGCGGCCACGACGTGCTCGGCGTGCCCGGTCGCGGGCGCGTCGGTGGAGGCCTCGCCCCACCGGCTCCACGGCACGGCACGCCGCACGAGCGCTGTCGCGTCGCGGTCGCCTCCCGGTGGTCCGGCGACCATGCCTGCGCTGGTCTTGCGCCCGGTGGCACCCCGGTCCGCCGGCCGCAGGGCTGGCCAGGCCGTCTGGACCGTGCGCAGCGGCCCCGGTCCGCAACGCAGCACCGCGCGCCCGGGCAGGTCCGGACCGATCGCGGCGGCGTCCGGTGCGTCCACGACGTCCGAGGAGTCGGCGGGGTCGGCCACGCGCAGGCACATGCGGATGGCGACGTTGGCCCGGAGCTGGGCGTCGACCACGCCGGCGGGACGCTGCGTGGCGAGCACCAGGTGGATGCCGAGCGACCGGCCCTGCGCGGCGAGCCGGATGAGCCGCGGGACGACGTCGGGCAGGTCCTCGGTCAGCGCGCGCAGCTCGTCGACGACGACGACCAGCCGCGGCGGTGCGTGCGTCCGGGAGCGCAGCTCCTCGAGGTCCGCGACCGCATGCGCCGCGAGCAGGCGCTCGCGGCGGCGCAGCTCCGCCGCCAACCCCTCGAGCGCGCGTCCGGCCTCGACCGGGTCGAGGTCGGTGACCTCTCCGACGACGTGCGGCAGGGACCGGCACAGACCCAGGCCAGCGCCACCCTTGAAGTCGATCAGCACGAGACCGAGCTCCGACGGCGGGTGGCGCAGGGCCAGGCTGAGCACGAGGGCCTGGAGCAGCTCCGACTTGCCGGCCCCCGTGGTGCCGGCGACGAGCATGTGCGGCCCGTCGGCGATGAGGTCGAGGTCGACCGCTGCCGGCCCGCCGGGTCGGGAGGTGCCGCGGTCGCCGGGCGCACCTGTCCCGATGCCGATGCGCGCGACGAGACCGGCGTGGCGGGGCGGCTCGTCGCCCGTGCCGGAGCTCCAGCTCCGGCGGACCGACGCCGCGTCGTCTGGCAGGCCGAGGTCGGCGAGGCCGACCAGCGTCGGCAGCACCGCCCGCCCGCCCGTGAGCCCACGGTTCCGGGTCGCGGCGCGCGCTGCGACGCGCCGGGCCTGCTCCTCGATCCACCCGGCCCGCGGCACCGGGACGGTGACCGTGCGCGGCCCACCCGGCCCGAGCAGGGTGGCGCCGCCCGGCCCGACGCGCAGCACCCAGCGGCACCACGCGGGGACGTCGGCCGGGTGCTCCGTCACGAGGATCACGCCGTCGCGCTGCCCGCGGCCCGTCGACCACCAGCGGTGCGCCGCGGCACGCCACGGGCCGCCGCCGTCGTCCACGACGAGGTGGGCGATGGCTGCTCGGGGCGCGCCGGGCGGTCCGTCGACGGTCGGGGGTGGCGCTGCGGCCAGGACCGTGGCGACGCGCCGCGGGTCCCGCGCCACACGCGGCCAACCCGGCCGGGACGCATCTCCGAGCCAGCGGCACCACGCCCAGTCGGCGTCGCTCGACGGCGCGTGCAGCACCGTGAGCGCGAGCGCTCCGGTGCTGTCCGTGGCCATGGCTGCGCCGAGGAGCCCGTGCACGGTGGCCAGTGCTGCGGGGCGCGGACCGACGACGGCCAGCCCGGCGCGGGCCAGCTCGGTCCACGGTGGAGGGGTCGGCACCCCGTCCGATGGCGCGTCGCCCGCGTCCGGTGGTACGGCCCCCACGACCGGTGGCACGTCGCCCGCGACCGGCGGCGAGGGCTCCGGCCCTGCGGCGAGGCGGATCGCGGTGGCCGCAGGGTCGTCCGCCAGGGCGAGCGGCCCCGGCAGCGACCCGTGCCGCCGACGCATCGCGAGCAGGGCCGGCAGCGCGGGGGCGACGGCGCCGACGGCCAGGACGAGCGCGACGGGTGAGCGGGTGATCGCCAGCAGGACGGCCGCCCCGACGAGGGGGACAGCCCAGGTCAGCACGGGCGCGGCCGGGCGGGGCACGGGCCGGTGCGCGGGTGCGGTCGGCCAGGGTCCCAGCCGGTCCGCGGCCACCGTGACGCGCGCCGGCGAGGCCGCGCCGGGGTGCCTGCGCAGCTCGAGGGTCGTGCTTCCGGCCTCGAGCCGGTCCCCGGCGTCGAGCCGCCGGCCCATCCGGCCCAGCCGGCCCGGCCGGCCCGGCCGGCCGAGGCGGCCCACGCGGCGCCCGGCCCGGGCGCGGGACCCGCCCGCCCGCAGCAGCGTTCCGTTCGCGGAGCCGTCGTCGTGCACCCGCCACCGGGCCGGTCCCGACCCGCGGCTGCGGTGCAGCACGAGGTGCGTCCGCGAGACGGCGGGGTCCGTGAGCCGCAGGTGCCCCGGCGTGAGGTCGGGACGGTCGGGCCCCCCGTCGGGGCCGGTGGCCCGGCCGACCCGCAGCACCCCGCGCTGGTCGGGCACCGCCACCGCGCCTGCGTCCGGCCCGGCCACCACGGCGAGGTGCCACGGCGCGCGGGCGGCGCGCAGGACCGGGTCCTCCGGCCCAGGACCCACGCGCGCGAGGCAGCCCGCCACCCACGGCTCTGCCCCGGCCACGTGGTCGGGCGCGAGCGCTCGCCCGTCGACGGTCAGGGGCGCGGCGTCGAGCGCGGCGCCGGCGAGCACCACCAGGCCGGCGCGGCAGTCGGCGAGGGTCGCGCCGTCGGGCACCTCCAGGTCCCCGACGGGCTCGAGCGTGAAGCGCATCCCGTGAGGGTGCCCGCCCACGAGGCCGGACCGCCGCGGGTGACGTGCGGGCTGTGGACCGGCGCCCGCTGCCCCGTCGGTCCACAGCCCGGCACGTCACTCGGCGGCGAGCGCCTCCACCGGCGGCGTGCTGGCGGCGCTCCGGGCCGGGAGCACCGACGCCAGCGCCCCGGCGAGCAGCGCCACGACGACGACGAGCCCGAGGTCACGCCACGGCACCGCCAGCAGCAGGTCGCCCACCCCCGTGAGCAGGATGCTGGCACCGGCCCAGCCGTAGAGGGTGCCGAGCACGGCGCCCACCACCGCACCCACCCCCGCGACGAGCAGCCCCTCGATCGCGAGCGTCGCGCGCAGCTGGCGCCGGGTCAGCCCGATCGCCCGCAGCGTGGCGTTCTCCCGCCGTCGTTCGATGACGGACAGCGACAGCGTGTTGGCCACCCCGACGATCGCGATGACGACGGCGACGGCGAGCAGGCCGACCACGATCGCCAGCAGCGTGTCGACCACCTGCTGGAAGAAGGCCCGCTCGACGGCGCCGCCCGTCGTCTCGAGGGCCGCACCCGAGTCCGCCGCGAGGTCGGAGACCGCCGCCAGGACGTCCGGCGCCGCCGAGAGATCGGTGAGGTGCACCCACAGCGTGCTGACGGGGGCCCCGGGCGACACCTGCTCGAGGGTCTGCGGGGTCACGAGGAGGTCGGTACCCGGCAGGGGGCGGATCAGCGCGGTCAGCTCCGTCCCCTCCCCGGTGCCGTTGCCGCGGCCGTCGGTGGCGCGCACCGTCACGACGTCGCCCTCGGCGATGTCGAGCGACTGCGCGACCCAGGAGGCCACGACCACCGTCGAGCCGCTCAGCCCCTCGACCTGGTCGGGATCGCTGAGGACGTCGGCCGCGGCCCGCGGCTCGACGGCCCGGGCGGCACCGAGCGTGCCGGTGCCGTTGCCGTCGCTGACCTCGACCATCGCCCCGGACAGCTGGGCGACCGCCGCGACGCCCTCGAGGGCGGCGACCTGTCCGGCGAGCGCACCGGGCAGCGCCGGGACGGTCCGGCCGTCCGGGACGGTGCCGACGGCGACGTCCACCGGGTAGAGCCCGTCGAGCCCGGCGTCGAACGTGGCACGAGTGCTGGCCGCACCGCTGGACATCAGGGCGACGAGGGTGACGCCGATGAACAGCGCGCCGCTCGTCGCGGCCGTCCGGCGCGGGTTGCGGACGCTGTTGGCCGCGGCGAGCCGGGCCGCGACCCCGCCGCGCCGACCGAGCAGGGTGCCGGCCCGGCCGACCAGTCCTGGCACCCAGAACACCGATCCCACGACGAGGCCGACGAACGACGCGGCGCCGCCGAGCAGGCCGAGCCCGAGGCCCAGCTCCATCGAGCCGGTGCGCGCGACGAGCACGCCGCCGGTGAGGCCGCCGCCGCCGCCGAGGATGAGCAGTCCGCTGATCCAGGCCCGGGCGCGCCCGGCCGGGTCGCCCGTGCTCGGCGCGTCGGCCGGCCGCAGCGCGGCGAGCGGCGCCACCCGGGTCGCAGCCCGCGCCGGGGCCATGGCCGCCACGACGGTCACCAGCGTGCCCACGACGATCGGGACGAGCACCGCGGCGAGGGTGATCGAGACCGTCGCCGGCAGCGGGACGTCACCGGCGCCGTCGAGCACCAGGAGCGCGCCCTGGACCAGGAGGAGGCCGAGCAGCACGCCGGCGACCGAGGCCGCGAGCCCCAGCAGCAGGGCCTCGGTGATGACCGAGCGCCGCAGCTGGCGGCGGTCCGCGCCGACGCAACGCAGCAGTGCGAGGGTCCGGGTGCGCTGGGCGACGAGCACCTGGAAGGTGTTGGCGATGACCAGTGCCGCGACGAGCAGCGCCACGGCAGCGAACGCCAGGACGATCGCGACCAGGACGGTCGAGCTTCCGGTGAGCGCGGCCGTGGCCGAGGCCGCGTACTCGCCGCGGGTCTGGATGAGCAGTCCCTCGGTCGCCTCGTCCAGCGTCGCGCCCACGGCGACGACGTCGGCGCCGTCGTCGACGGCCACCAGGGCGCGCCACCACGGCGACGCCTCCTCGCCGTCCGCCGCGCGCCAGCGGTCGAGCCGATCGGCCGTGACGACCCCGACCCCACCGGTGGACAGGAAGGCCGCCGGTGTCTCGAGCACGCCGACGACCTCGAGCTCCTCGACGAGCGCCTCGCCGTCCGCCGCGTCGACCGGGTAGTGCGTCGCGGTGACCGTGCCGCCGATCGCGACGCCCAGGCGCTCGGCGACGGCGTCCGGCAGGGCGATCTGGCCGGCGTTCGCCGGCAGGGCGCCGTCGGTGAGGGTCGAGGTCTCCAGGCGGGCGTCTGCTGCCGTCGCCGTCACCGGCAGCCAGGACCGGCCGCGCGTCCCGCTGAGCTCGACGTAGCTCTCGGCGTAGCCGTGGACGGCCGCGACGCCCGGCACCTCGCCCAGGACGGTGAGCGTCCGCGCGTCGACCGTCCCGCCGCCCGGGCCGGGCTGGACCACCAGCGCGGCGTCGGCCAGCCCGGTGGTCACCGCGTCCGTCGTGGTGCGGGTCATGACGTCGCCCGCCAGCAGGGTCGCGGTGACGAAGGCCGTGCCCAGGGCGATGGCGATCCCCGCTGCGGCCAGGCGACCCAGGCTCCGGCGCATCTGGGCCAGGGTGAGGCCCAGCATCAGTGCACCTCGTCGAGCGTGCGCAGGGCGTCGAGGCCGGCGAGCACGGACTCGGGGGTCGGGTCGACGATGTCGCCTGCGACGCGGCCGTCCGCCAGCAGCACGACGCGGTCCGCGTACGCCGCGGCGGACGGGTCGTGGGTGACCATGACGACGGTCCGGCCGAGCTCGCGGACCGAGGTGCGCAGGAAGCTGAGCACCTGGGCGCCGCCGCGGGAGTCGAGGTTCCCGGTCGGCTCGTCGGCGAAGACGACGTCCGGCCGGGTCACCAGGGCGCGGGCGATCGCCACGCGCTGCTGCTGGCCGCCGGACAGCTCGCCCGGCCGGTGCGTCAGCCGGTCCGCCAGGCCCAGCGTGGCGACGAGGGTGCCGAGCCACGCGGGGTCGGGCGCGCGCCCCGCCAGCTCGAGCGGCAGGGTGATGTTCTGCGCCGCCGTGAACATCGGCAGCAGGTTGAACGCCTGGAAGACGAAGCCGACGCGCTCGCGCCGCAGCAGGGTCATCCCCGCGTCATCGAGGCCGGTGACCTCGGTGTCACCGAGCCAGGCCTGACCCGAGGTCGCCGAGTCCAGCCCGGCGAGCAGGTGCATGAGCGTCGACTTGCCGGAGCCGGACGGGCCCATGATGGCGGTGAACGCCCCCGCTGCGAAGTCGACGTCGACCCCGTCCAGGGCGCGGACGGCGGCCTCGCCGCTGCCGTACACCTTGGTGAGGGCGCGGGCGCGCACCGCTGTGGCTGCTGGGTGGTGCTGGCTGTCCACCGGGATCTCCTCGCGTCGTCGTGCGGCCGTCGACCGGCCGTGCCCTCGACGCTAGGGGCCGCTCTCCGCTGGCGGCATCGGCCCGCGGCAGGGGACCGGCCGACGGGCCGTCATCCCGTGGGTGGACCTGCGCCGCGGCGTGGTCCACCCGGTCACGACCGGGGGTGGACCACGCCGCTCTCGTAGGCCGTCACGACGGCCTGGACCCGGTCGCGCGCGCCCAGCTTGGACAGCACGCGTCCGACGTGCGTCTTGACCGTCGCCTCGCTGACGTACAGCGCCCTGGCGATCTCGGTGTTCGACAGCCCCCTGGCCATCTCGCCGAGCACCTCGCGCTCGCGGTCGGTGAGCTCGGCCAGCCCCGGGTGCTGCGCCGGTGCGTCCAGGCCAGGCAGCGTGACCACGAGGTGCTCGAGCAGGCGCCGCGTGCTCGACGGCGCGATCACCGCGTCGCCCGCGTGCACGGTGCGGATCGCGGCGAGCATCTCCTCGGGCGGGGCGTCCTTGAGCAGGAAACCGCTCGCGCCGGCGCGGATGGCGGCGAGCACGTACTCGTCGAGGTCGAACGTCGTCAGCACGACGACGCGCGGCGCGGCGGCCCCCGCCGTGATCCGGGCGGTCGCGGTCAGGCCGTCCATCGTCGGCATCCGCACATCCATGAGCACCACGTCGACCGGCGTGCCGGCCAGCCGGCGCACGGCCTCGGCCCCGTCGCCGGCCTCCAGCACCACCTCGAGGTCGGGCTGGGAGTCGATGACCATGGCGAACCCGGCACGCACCAGCTGCTGGTCGTCGACGAGGGCGACGCGGATCGGGACGGTCATCACGGCTCCTGGGGGCACGGGAGGGGGATCTGCACACGCACGCGGTAGCCGCCGCCGGGACGCGGGCCCACGGCGATGGTCCCGCCCAGCATCGCGGCCCGCTCGCGCATGCCGAGCACGCCGAGCCCGGCGCCGTCGGAGGCCGCGGCCGCCCCGCGGCCGTCGTCGCTGACCTCGAGCACCACGGCGCTCGGAGCCCAGCCGAGGAGCACGGTGGCCCTGGCCCCCGGTCCGCCGTGCTTGAGCACGTTGGTCAGGCCCTCCTGGCAGATCCGGTAGAGCGTGAGGCCCGTGCCAGGGGGCAGCGTGCGGGGGGTGCCGGTGCGCACCAGGGAGACGGCGAGACCGGACGCCCTGACCTGGGCCACGAGGTGCTCGACATCGGCGACGGCGGGCTGCGGGAGCAGGTCTGGGGGAGGTGGGGGACCGGCGAGGCCGGGCGTGGTCGCGGGTGCCGCCGGCCGGTCCTGGCCTCGGGGTGCCCCGGCCGGCTCGGGCGGGCGCAGCACGCCGAGCAGCCGCCGCATGTCCGCCAGCGCTGCCCGCCCGGTCTCGGCGATGGTCGTCAGCGAGCGCACGGCGGCCTCGGGCTCGGCCTGGGCGGCGTACCGCCCGCCGTCGGCCTGGGCGATGATCACCGACAGGGAGTGGGCGACGATGTCGTGCATCTCGCGCGCGATCCGCGTGCGCTCGGCCGACGTGGCGATCTGGGCCTGCTGGTCCCGCTCGACCTCGAGCCGCCGCGCGCGGTCCACGAGCGCGTCGATCGTCTCGCGGCGTGAGCGGCGCACCAGGCCGACGGCGAACGCGCTCACGGACGTCAGGGCCACGGCGACGGTCGAGAACAGCGCACCCTCGGGCGAGCTGAGCCCGGAGTCGGCCAGGAGCAGCGCACCCAGCAGCCCCGCTCCTGCCAGCGCCCCGCCGAGCGCCGTCCGGTAGGCCCACGGCGGCCCGTGCACGGTGACGGAGTACAGCGCGACGAGGACCACGAGGTCGACGGGGACGAGGAGGTACTGGCCGACGAGCAGGTGTGCCAGCGCGACGGAGAAGACGGCGGCCGCCGAGGCCGCGGGGCGCACGCGCCGCCACGCCAGGGGCGCCACGAGGGCGAGCGACCACAGGGGCACGACGGCGACCTGGTCGACGGCCAGGGCGACCGAGAGCGGCATCGTCACCAGGGCGAGGAGCGCAGCCCCGGTCGCGTCGACGGCGAGGCGGTGGGTCTCGTCCCACGCGCCGACCCGCTCCCACCATCGCATCGCGCCAGCGTAGGGCTGGGCCGCGCCCGAGACGTCGCCCCACGGGGCGACCCGGGCCGGCGCCGGGTCACCCCGGGGGAGGACACCCGCCGTCCCGCCCGCCCTGTGGCAGCATGGGCCCATGACGTACGTTCTCTTGGCCGAAGACGACCCTGCCATTGCCGAACCCTTGGCACGCGCGCTCGGTCGGGAGGGCTACGAGGTCGTCGTGCAAGGCACGGGTCAAGGCGCCATCGACGCGGCACCCACGGCGGACATGGTCATCCTCGACCTCGGCCTGCCCGACATGGACGGCCTGGACGTCGCGCGCTGGATCCGCAACCACGGCCTGACCATCCCGGTGCTCGTCCTCACGGCCCGAGCGGACGAGGTGGACCTGGTCGTGGGCCTCGACGCCGGCGCGGACGACTACGTCACCAAGCCGTTCCGCCTCGCCGAGCTGCTCGCACGGGTCCGGGCGCTGCTGCGCCGCTCGCACGCCGACGGCACCGAGGAGGACGAGCTGCGCGCGCAGGACGTCCGGATGGACCTCGCGGCGCACCGCGCCTTCCAGGGCGAGCGCGAGCTCCACCTGACGGCCAAGGAGTTCGACCTGCTGCGCGTGCTCGTGCGCGACGCCGGGGCCGTCGTGGCCCGCGAGACCCTCATGCGCGAGGTCTGGGACTTCGACCCCACGGGCTCGACCAAGACCCTCGACATGCACGTGTCCTGGCTGCGCCGCAAGCTCGGCGACGACGCCAACGCCCCGCGCTACATCGCCACCGTGCGCGGCATGGGCTTCCGGTTCGAGTCCGGCCAGAGCTGACCTGACGGGCCCCTGAGGTGCGCCGCCGAGTCCTCCAGGCGACGATCGCGGCGGTCACCGTCGCGGTCGTGCTGCTCGGGATCCCGCTCGCGTTCTACGGTGCCCGACTCGTCCGCGACGCCGAGCTGCGCGACCTCGCCGACCGCGCGGCCGCGCTCGGTCGCCAGGTCGAGACCCGGCTCGGGGCGGACCGGCCGATCACCGAGGACCTGCTCGAGATCTACGTCCGGGGCGACGACGGTGCCCTGCCTGCCGCCGTGTCGGTGGTCGCACCGGACGGCACCCGGGTGCGCGCGGGGGAGCCCATCGAGGGACGCGCCTACCCCGCCGTCGTGCGCACCGAGTCCGGTGCGGTGGTGCTCCTGACGATGTCCTGGTGGGACGTGTTCTGGCGCACCTCGCGCGTGGTCGCGCTGGTCGTCGCCGCCTCGACGGTCGCGTTCGCCGCGGGGATCGCCATGTCCCTGTGGCAGGCCCGCCGCCTCGCGGCCCCGCTCATCTACCTCGCGGCCAGCGCGGAGCAGCTCGGCTCCGGTCAGGTGCGCCCGCGGCTCGAGGCCTCGGGGGTCGAGGAGATCGACCTCGTTGCCGCGGAGCTCGCCCGCAGCGCCGACCGCCTCGCGGGCCGGCTCGCCGCCGAGCGCCAGTTCGCCGCAGACGCGTCGCACCAGCTGCGCACGCCGTTGACGGCGCTGTCGATGCGGCTCGAGGAGATCGGGTTCGAGACCGAGAAGGAGGAGGTCCGCGAGGAGGCCCGGATCTCCCTCGAGCAGGTCGAGCGCCTCGTCATGGTCGTCGACGACCTGCTGACGCGCTCCCGCCGCGCCCAGGGCGGCACCACCGAGGCCGTGCGCCTGCTCGAGGTGGTCCACCAGCAGCAGGAGGAGTGGGGGCCGTCGTTCGCCTCGGCGGGGCGGAACCTGGTGGTCGAGGTCCCGCCGGCCACGGCCGTGCTCGCGACCCCGGGTGCGCTCGCCCAGGTGCTCGCGACGCTCATCGAGAACTCGCTCAAGCACGGCGCCGGCACCACCACGGTGCGCTCGCGGCCCTCGGGGTCCGGCGGAGCCGTGGTCGTCGAGGTCGGCGACGAGGGCCCCGGCGTGCCAGACGACCTCGCGCCGCGGATCTTCGAGCGCGAGGTCACCTCCGGCGCGGGCACCGGCCTCGGGCTGTCGCTCGCGCGGGACCTCGTGGCGGCCGACGGTGGTCGGCTCGAGCTCGCCCAGCGGCGGCCTCCGGTGTTCGCGGTGTTCCTTGCCGGCGTGCCCAAGGTCCTCGACCCGGACGTGGTGCTGCCGCGCGGGTCGCTCGTCTCACCGCGCAAGGGGCGCGGACGGCGCCGTCGTCCCCTGCGCTGAGACCGGGTCGCCCGCCGCGGGAGGCCGCGCGGGGCCGTCGCCCGTGAAGACCAGGTGGCGGTACGCCACGTAGCGGAACGCGGTCCCCAGCGCGAGGCCGACGACGTTGGCCGCGACGTTGTCCGCGAGCGGGCTGCGTAGGCCGAGCACGTAGTGCGAGATCGCCAGGCAGACCACCGCGATGGCCATCCCGCCGACGTTGACGGCGACGAAGCCGAGCAGCTCGCGGGTCCGGGTCGCGGTGCGCCGGTCCGCGAACGTCCAGTAGCGGTTGCCGAGCCAGGCGACGACGGTGGCGACCGCGACGGACAGCACCTTGGCGGTCAGCGGCTTGGCGCCGAGCAGCTCGCCCGGGCCGAAGCGGAGCAGGTTGAACAGCCCGACGTCCACGACGAACGCGAGCGCGCCGACCGACCCGAAGCGGATCAGCTCGAGCAGGCGGGCGCGCATGCTC
>NZ_DAORSQ010000046.1:18320-20117 GCF_035443605.1 Actinotalea sp.
ACCGTGACGCTCGTGGTGGCAGTGGTGGGTGGCGGACAGCTCGCCCGGATGATGACGCCCGCGGCGACGGCGCTGGGGATCCACCTGCGCGTGCTCGTCGAGGGCCCGGCCACGTCGGCAGCGCGCGTGGTCGTCGACGCCCCCGTGGGCGCTCCGCGCTCGGCGGCCGACGTGCTCGACCTCGTGCTGGGCGACGCGGAGCGGCCGCGTGCCGACGTGCTGACCTTCGAGCACGAGCACATCCCCGCCGAGGTGCTGGCCGCCGTCGAGGCCGCAGGCGTGCCGGTGCGGCCGGGCCCCGACGCCCTGCGCCACGCGCAGGACAAGCTGGTGATGCGCGAGCACCTCACCGCGCTCGGCGTGCCGTGCCCCGCGTGGGCCCCGATCCCGGACGCCGCGGCCCTCGACGCGTTCCTCGCCGCCCACGGTGGTCCCGACGGCCAGGTGGTCGTCAAGACCGCGCGCGGCGGCTACGACGGCAAGGGCGTCCGCGTGGTGCGCGAGAGCTCCGAGGTCGCCGAGTGGTTCGCCGCCGCCGCCGTGGGCGGGCCCGCGCTGCTCGCCGAGGAGAAGGTGCCCTTCGTCCGCGAGCTCGCGGTCCTCCTGGCGCGCCGGCCCTCCGGGGAGGTCGCGGTGTGGCCCGTGGTCGAGACCGTCCAGGCCGACGGCGTGTGCTCCGAGGTCGTCGCGCCGGCGCCCGGGCTGGACGCGCACGTGGAGCGGATCGCGCTGGACGCCGCGCGCCGCATCGCCGACGGCCTGGACGTCACGGGCGTGCTCGCGGTGGAGATGTTCGAGGTCGCCGGGACGGGTGGGGGCCCCGGCTCCGTCGTGGTCAACGAGCTCGCGATGCGCCCGCACAACTCGGGTCACTGGACCATCGACGGGGCCGTGACCAGCCAGTTCGAGCAGCACCTGCGGGCGGTCCTGGACCTGCCCCTGGGTGACCCGTCCCCGCGGGCCGCCTGGACGGTCATGAGCAACGTCCTGGGCTCGTCGCTGGACCGCCTCACCGACGCGCTGCACGCCGTCGTCGGCGCGGACGCCGGCGCGCGGGTCCACCTCTACGGCAAGGACATCCGGCCCGGCCGCAAGCTCGGCCACGTCACGGTGTGCGGGGACGACCTCGCCGACGTCCGGGCCAGGGCGCGCGCCGCGGCGGCGACCCTGCGCGGCGAGCCCGCCCACGGCTGACACGACCGGCGGGGCGACCGATCTCTGAGACGCTGGACCCGGACGAGAGGAGGACGGCGTGAGCGATCCGCTGGTCGGTGTGGTGATGGGGTCGGACTCGGACTGGCCCGTCATGGTGGCCGCTGCCGAGGTGCTGGCCGAGTTCGGGGTCCCCGTGGAGGTCGACGTCGTCTCGGCGCACCGGATGCCGCAGGACATGGTCGACTACGGCCGCTCGGCAGCCGAGCGCGGGCTGCGCGTCCTCGTCGCGGGTGCGGGCGGTGCCGCCCACCTGCCCGGGATGCTCGCGTCGGTGACACCGCTGCCGGTCATCGGCGTGCCCGTGCCGCTGGCCCACCTCGACGGGATGGACTCGCTGCTGTCGATCGTCCAGATGCCCGCCGGGGTGCCGGTGGCGACGGTCTCGGTGGGCGGGGCGCGCAACGCGGGCCTGCTCGCGGTGCGCATCCTCGCCGCGGGCTCGGACGAGCACGCTGCGGAGCTGCGGACGGCGATGGTCGCGTTCCAGGTACGGCTGCGCGAGCAGGCGATGGCCAAGGGCGAGCGGCTGCGCGTGCGGTTCGGCACGGGCGTCGCGCAGGGCGGCCCGGCGGGGTTCAGCGC
>NZ_DAORSQ010000047.1:0-19986 GCF_035443605.1 Actinotalea sp.
TGCGGCGCCCCGCCCGCGTCCGTACCCTGACCGGATGGACCTGGAGCTCAGCGGCGAGATCGTGCACTGGCGGGGGCCCTCGCCGTACCACTTCGTGCCCGTGCCGGAGGGCGAGTCGGCGGCCATCCGGGCGGCCGCCGCGCTGGTGAGCTACGGCTGGGGCGTCATCCCCGTCACCGTCCGGCTGGGCCGGACCGAGTGGACCACCTCGCTGTTCCCGAAGGACGGCCGCTACCTCGTGCCGATCAAGGACGCGGTCCGCCGGGCCGAGGTGCTCGAGATCGGCGACATCGTGTCGCTGCGCCTCACCGTGCGGGTGTGACGGAGCCGGTCAGTCCTCGGCACCGCGCTCGATCCCCAGGGTGGCCAGCAGGTCCTCGTGCAGCTCGAACCACACGCCGTGGAACGAGTCGCTCCCCGGGCGGTCGACCCAGGACCGCTCGCCGCGCTCGGCCCGGGTCAGGGCAAGGGCGAGCCGCTCCGGGTACCCGTCGCAGCGCGGCAGCACAGCGGTGAGGCGCTCGGTCAGGGGCACGACGGCGCGCAGCAGCGAGCCGAGCTCGTCGAGCACGCGGTCGTCCCACCGCGCGTCGGTGTGGTCGTTGACCGCCAGCGGATCGCCAGGCAGCGGCCGGATCTGCCACCGCGTCGCCGCCGTCAGCAGGCGCGTGTTGAGCGCGCCGAAGTCGGCGTGCGTGGCCTCGACCACGGCCCGCTCCCCCGTCGCGGCGAGCTCCGCCGCGAGCAGCCCCCCGAGCTCGGCACGACCGGCGTCGCTCAGCGCCCAGCCCGACAGCTCCACGAAGCCCACCCGTCGGACCCACCCGCGAGCCTGGGCGTCGAGCAGCAGCTCACCGGCCACCGCGGGGGCGATACCGAACCGCCGCGCGACCGCACCGTCGTCCGCCATGCCGCGCAGCCGCAGCGCGTGCAGCACGAGGAGCTCGGGGGACGACGCGACGACCATGCCGCGACCCTACGACGGCGGCCGGCCGACCGGCCGGGACTACTCCCCGACCTCGCCGTCGACCGCCTCGCGCAGCAGGTCGGCGTGCCCGTTGTGCCGCGCGTACTCCTCGATCATGTGCACCACCATCCAGCGCAGGCTGGGTGCGGTGCCGTCCTCGAACTCGTGCCGCGCCGGCTGGTCCATGCCACCGGAGGCCAGCGCCCGGGCCACCGCGGTGCGCGACCGCTCGACGGCCCCGGACCACAGGGCGCGCAGCTGGTCGGGGGTGTCGTCCGCAGCGGAGTGCCAGTCCCAGTCCGGGTCCGCGTCCCAGTTCACCGTGTCGAACGGCGGCGCGGGCATCTCGTGCAGCAGCACGCGGTGGAGCCACAGGTCCTCGACGTACGCGAGGTGCTTGAGCAGACCGCCCAGCGTCATCGTCGTGGGGTGGATCGTGGCGCCCAGGCCGGCGGCGTCGAGCCCGCGGGTCTTCCACTCCAGGGTCGCGCGCTGGTAGTCGAGGAACCCCAGGAGCGTGGCGGTCTCGTCCGCGTTGCTCGGCGCCTCCGGGCGGCCGTGCTCGTCGATGGTCGTCATGCGGGCGAAACTACCGCCGCCGTCCGACACCGGCACGCCGGTCCAGCGGGAGCCGTCGGCCGGTGCTCAGGCCACGGAGGACCGCGCGCCCCCGTCCGGCCGGCCGTCCCGCGCGTCGCCGTCGGCCGCGACGACCTCGTCGGCGACCGAGGAGCCGTCGGGCAGCACTGACTCGTGCGTGCGCGTCGCGGCGAGGAGCACGTCGGTGATCTCCGGCCCGATGAGCTCGTGGCGCTCGAGCAGCGCGTCGCGCAGCGCCTCGACGAGGTGGCGGTTGCGCGAGAGCAGCCACAGCACGCGCTGGCGTGCGTCGTCGAGCACCTCCTCGAGCTGTGCGCGGGCCGCCGTGTCCGCGAGCACCGCGCCGACCAGCTCCTTGCCCGTCGCGGCGAACGAGACCAGCGACCCGGTCATCCCGGCCGCGCCGACCATCTGCGCTGCCGTGCGCGTCGCCGCGGCGAGGTCGCTCGCGGGGCCCGTGGTCGTCTCGCCGAAGAAGAGCTCCTCGGCGACCAGTCCACCCATCGCGATCTGCACCAGGGCACGGAGGTCGCCCGTGGACCGCGTGTAGACCTCCTCGGTGTCGCTGTGCGCCAGCAGGCCGAGGGCCGTGCCGCGCTTGACGATCGTCAGGACCTCGAGGGTCCGGTTCGGGGCCACGAGCCACGCGACGACCGCGTGGCCTGCCTCGTGGGTCGCGATGAGCCGCTGCTCCGCCTCGGTGTAGGCGACCGGCTGGCCGATGCCCACCATCTCGGTGATCCGGGCGTGCTCGATGTCCTCGAAGGACATCGCGTCCGCGCCGCGGCGCAGCGCGTTGACGAGGCCCTCGTCGAGCAGGTGCTCGATCATCACGGGCGTCCAGCCGTTCGTGGCCGCCGCGACGAGGTCGCGGGCCTTCGGGTCGTCCAGCCCCGGCTCGTGCGAGCGGCGAGCAAGGAAGTGGTCCACCAGCGCGCGGCGGCCGTGCACGTCGGGCGCTGCGAACGTCAGCCGCCGGTCGAAGCGGCCGGGGCGCAGCAGAGCGGGGTCGAGCGAGTCGGCGCGGTTGGTGGCCGCGATGAGCAGGATCGGCGCGCGCACCGGCTTGACCTGCTGGATCTGGCGGTCCGCGGCGAGCAGCAGGTTGACGCCGGCGATGAGGCGGTTGAGCAGGCGTGCCGATCCGGTCGGCTCGTCGAACGACTGCATCTGCACGAGCAGCTCGTTGACCACGCCACCGGTGCCCTCGCTGACCACCGCGTTCCGCACCGTCCCTCGGGGGCCGCCGTCGAACGCCGCACCGTGCCCGCTCGCGGCCTCGACCAGTCCGCCGCGGCGCATCGCGATCGCGTCGATCTCCTCGATGAAGCCGATCGCCCCGCCCTCGGCGACCGCCGCCTTGCGCAGCGCCTTGAAGTAGGCGCGGATCTTCTTGGCCGTGGCGCCGTAGTACATCGACTGGAACGACGTCGCCGAGACGAAGAGGAAGGGCACCCCTGCCTCGGCAGCCATCGCCTTGGCCGTCATCGTCTTGCCGGTGCCCGGCAGCCCCTCGAACAGCAGGCCGCGACGCGGGGTCCCACCCATCTGCGCGGCGAACCGGCGATGGGTCTGGAAGAGGTCGATCGAGCGCCGCACGTCCTCCTTGATGGGGTCGATGCCGATGACGTCGTCCAGCGTGACGTCCACCTGCTCCGGGCGGTACGTCAGGTGCGGCGACCGCCCCGTGACGACCTGCGAGCCGAGCAGGATGACCAGCAGGGCGACGAAGAACACGGCCGGCACGACCACCAGGGGGTCGACGGCCGGCAGCGTCGGGATCGCCGAGCGCCCGGTGAGCGGCATGACCACGAGGTAGACCTCGAGCGCGATGACGACGGCAGCCGCGCGGTAGACCCGGCGGCGGCGCATCCGGTCGCGCTCGATCGCGATGTCGTGCTGCGAGCCCCGGAGCGGGGTCAGGGGCGAGGGCGGCACGGGTGTCCTTCCGCAGGCGGTCGCCGACCGTGGGCACGGCGGCGGCACCCCCATGCTGCTCGAACCGGACATTTGGGGCAATCGCGCTGTGGCGAACGGGTGAACGGTCGACGCCGGACCCACGACTAGCCTGACCGGCATGCAGTGCCCCCACTTCGACGCAGCGCGGTGCCGCTCGTGCACGCTCATGGGCACGCCCTACCCCGAGCAGGTGGCGGCCAAGCAGCGGCACTGCCGCGAGGCGCTCGGCGAACGTCCAGGGCTGACCTGGCTCGAGCCCGTCACCGGGCCGGAGGCCGGCTTCCGCACCAAGGCGAAGATGGTCGCGGGCGGCACCGTGGACCGGCCGACGCTGGGCATCCTCGACGCCCATGGGCACGGCGTCGACCTGCGCGACTGCGGCCTGTACCCGCCGGGGCTGCAGGCCTGCCTGCCCGTCCTGGCGGACTTCGTCACCCGCGCGGCACTGACCCCGTACGACGTCGCGCGGCGCACCGGTGAGCTGAAGTCCGTGATCGTCACGCAGTCGCCCGACGACGAGCTCATGGTCCGGCTCGTGCTGCGGTCCACCGAGCCGCTGGCCCGGATCCGCAAGCACCTGCCGTGGCTGCGCGCCGCGCTGCCCCGCATGGTCGTCGCGTCGGTGAACCTGCTGCCGGAGCACAAGGCCGTCGTCGAGGGCGACCGCGAGATCCTGCTCACCGAGGTGACGTCGCTGCGCATGCGGGTCAACGACATCGACCTGCAGCTGCGCCCGCAGGGCTTCTTCCAGACCAGCACCGACGTCGCGGCCGCCCTGTACCGCCAGGCGCGCGCGTGGGTCACCGAGATCGCACCGGCCTCGGTCTGGGACCTGTACTGCGGCGTCGGCGGCTTCGCCCTGCACTGCGCCGCCCCCGACCGCGACGTCCTGGGGGTCGAGACCAGCGCGGAGGCGGTGGCGGGCGCCCGACGCAGCGCGCACGAGGCGGGCCTTGACCGCGTGCGGTTCGCGGTCGGCGACGCCACGGCCTTCGCGCTCGGCGCCGCCGCCGCGCCGGAGCTCGTCGTGGTCAACCCGCCCCGGCGGGGCCTCGGCCCGGAGCTGGCCGGCTGGCTCGAGGCCTCGGCGGTGCGGCACGTCGTCTACTCGAGCTGCAGCACGACGTCGCTGGCCCGCGATCTCGCGGCGATGCCGTCCCTGGTGCCGCGCCGCGCGCAGGTGCTCGACATGTTCCCGCAGACGGCGCACTACGAGGCCATCGTGCTGCTGGAGCGCGGCTGACGCACGGACCGCCCGTGGTCGACCCGGGGGCCGCCGGCGACGGGGTCGCGCCGGCGGCGCGGCCGGTCAGGCGCCGGCGTCGGCCGTCCCGTCGGTCACGCCCGAGTCCGTCGTGGCGTCGTCGGCGCCCGTGCCGGTGTCCGTCCCGGGCGCCGTGCCCTGGTCCGGCGCCGTCCCCCGGTCGGGCCGCGCGCCCATGTCGGGCGGTGTGCCCGGGTCGCCCGTCGCGCCACCGGGCCCGAGCTGGTCGGTCACGCCCGAGGTCACGGACGTCACCGCGGAGGCGGCGCCCGCATCCTGCCCCACGACGTAGCCGGCACCGAAGGCACCGCCCACGGCGAGCACCCCGGCCAGCGACCCGGTGACGACGGGGTGCGACCCGGCCCCGGCCCGCAGCCGGGCCAGCCGGCCGCGGCGGGGCGGGGCGTCGGCGAGGGCGAGCTCCGGGTACCCGGCCGGGTGCTGCCGAGGCGTCGAGGCCTGCTCGGTGGCGACCGGCTCCGGCACGGATGCCGGTGCGGTCGGCGTGGTCTGGTCGATCTCGGTCGTGGTCATGGTGCTCTCCTCGGGACGTCGGTCTGATGAGGACAACCGTCGACCTCCCCGCTGCGCCCGGCCTGGGTGCCCGCCAGGTGGCACCTGTGAACGCGGCACCGGTCCACGCCGTCGGCGACGCGTCGTGCACCGGATCGCCCGCGCCGCGTCACACGCCGTTCACACACGTCGGCTAGCGTGGAACCCGAGCCACCAGGCCGCGCTGCCGCAGCCGCAGCCGCCGCTCGGGCCCCGGCGCACCACCGCCGGACGAGCCACGCACCACCCTCCCCCGCGCGACACCGCGCCACCGCACTCGATCCTCGGAGGTCACCAGATGCCCGAGTACCTCTTCGTCAACGGCCCGCTCGCCGGGCAGGCCATCACCTCCAACGACCCGCACACGCCCGGCGACCTGCTCGCCGTCGAGGTCGTCGACGTCGACCAGCACCCGGACGACGTGCCGCTGTACGACTACTACGTCGAGACCCTGCCGGACCCGCAGGGTCCCGGTCGCCTCCGCCTGGTTTGCTGAGCCCGACCCGGACCCGCCGCCCCGGTGGGACGATCGTGAGGGGGCGAGCTCCGACCCGGGGAGGCCAGGATGGGCAGGTCGGCGCGCGGCCGTGCGCGCACCGCCGTCGCGGGTCGCGACCGGGTGCTCGACGCCGCCAGGGCCTTCGCGCTCGGCGTCGTCGTCCTCGCGCACGCGCTCGCGTGGGACGTCGGGACGGGCGTCCCGGCGAACGTCCTGGACCGACGGCCGGACGTGGCCTGGCTGACCTGGCTGCTGCAGGTGCTCCCGCTGTTCTTCGCCGCGGGCGGCATCGCCAACGCCACCTCGTGGCGCCGGGAGCCCGACGTCGCAGCGTTCTGGCGACGCCGGCTGCTGCGGCTCAGCACGCCAGCCCTGCTGTACACCTCGGTGTGGACCGCGGTGCTGCTGCCGCTCGCGGTCGTCCTGCCCCTTGCCGAGCCCGCAGGGCGGTTCGCCGCGCAGCTCGTCTGGTTCCTCGGCGTGTACGCGGCGGTGGTCGTCGCCGCGCCGTGGACCGTGCGGTGGACCGCCCGACCCTGGCCCACGCTCGCCGCGTGGCTCGTGACGGTCCTCGCCGTGGACCTTCTGCGCTGGAACGTCGACCCGGCGCTCGGCTGGCTCAACCTCCTGCTCGTGTGGGGGTTCGCGCACCAGCTCGGCTACCACCTGCCGGCGCTGCGGACCGCGCCCCGCCTCCGCCTGCTCCTCGGCGCCGTCGTCGCCGCTACCACCGCCGTAGCCCTCGGCGTGCTGGGCCCGTACTCGGCCGTGCTCGTCAGCTACGTCGGCGACCCCGAGCCGTCCAACCTGTCGCCGCCCACGCTCGTCGTCGCGCTCTACGCCGTGGCCCAGGTGCTCGGCCTCGCGGCACTGTGGCCGTGGCTCGACCGACGGCTCGCCGCGGACCGGCTGTACCTTGCCGTCGGCGCGTTCGGCGCGCGGGGCATCGGCATCTACCTGTGGCACATCCCGATCGTCGCCCTCGTGGCGGGCGTGGCCTGGTGGCTCGGGTTCGACGCTGCCCCGCTGGGCGCCGCATGGTGGGCCGCCCACCTGCTCGGCGTCGCCGTCGTGCTCGCCGGGGCGTGGTGGCTCGCCGGCCGGGCGCAGGCTGCCGAGCGGCGAGCGCTCGCGCGGGTGAGCGGGTGGCGCGCCTGGCGCGTCCCGCTGGCGCCGGTCGCCGTGGCGGTCCCGCTCGTGCTCCTCAGCGTCTCGACCACCGGCTTCGGCACGTGGTGGGGCGCCGGCATGCTGGGGCTGCCCTCGTCGAGCCTGCTCGACCTTGCCCTCCTGGCCGCGGCCTGGCGGGTGCTCGCGACGAGCGCGGCGCCCGCCTAGTACTCGACGCGCGTGCCCAGGGCGAGCCATGCGTCCATCGGCGCCCGAGAACCGGGCACGCGACGCTCGACGACGGGCATCGGCCAGGTGGCGCGGTCCTGCGCCAGGAGGTCGTAGAACGCGCGGTCGTCGAACCCGGCGCGCGCGGCGTCGTCCCGGTTCGCCGCGTGCACCACGCGGTCCACCCGCGACCACAGCGCCGCCGTCAGGCACAGGGGGCAGGGCTCGCACGAGCTGAACAGGGTGGCTCCGGTGAGGGCGAACGCGCCGGTCGCGCGGCACGCCGCCCGGATCGCCACCACCTCGGCGTGCGCCGTGGGGTCGAGGTCCCGGGTGACCCGGTTCTGGCCGGTGCCGAGCACCGCACCCGCCCGCACGACGACGGCGCCGAACGGGCCGCCGCCCGCCGCGACGTTCTCGACGGCCAGGGCGATCGCCGCCGCCAGCCAACGCTCCTCCTGCGCCACGGACAGGCCTGCGACGGCCGCGGGGACGAGGATCGAGGTCATCGAGATCACCTGCCTGCCACCATTCTCGCGCCGCGCAGGAGCCGTGTCAGCCGGTCGGGCGCGCGGCAGCGGCCCGGGGCGGGTGCACCCCGGGCCGCCACGTCCACGCTCAGGTCGCGTCGACGCTCACGACGGTCCGGACCGGCGTCGGGTTGGCGAACAGGTCGAGCACCGGGCAGTGCGCGTCGACCGCCGCCTGGAGCTCGGCGTAACGCTCTGCCGTCTCCGGACCGCTGAGCCGCACGTCGAGGCGGACCTCGGTGAACCCGGCCCGCACGGAGTCGTCGAGGCCGAAGAAGCCGCGGACGTCCAGGTCACCGACGGCGGTGATGCTGACGTCGTCGAGGCGGATACCCAGGTGCGCGGCCCAGAACCGGTAGGTGACGACCTGGCAGCCGATGAACGCCCCGAGGGCGTACTCGACGGGGTTGGTCGCGGAGTCGTCGCCCCCGAGGGACGCCGGCTCGTCGACGACGAAGCCGTGCTGGCGCGTGCGGACGTCGGTGGCGACGGAACCCGTCGCCGTGCCGGTCGCGGTGAACGCCACCAGGCCGCGCGAGGCGTCCTGGGCGACGGCGCCGGCCGTGGCCGCGATGATGCCGACCAGGGAGGCGTCCCTGGCTGCGACGAGCTCGGTGGCGCTGGTGGTGGGGGCGGTGGCGGTCAGTGCGATGGTGGACATGGCGGTCTCCTGCGGGTCTCGTTCACGGTGGGGGGTGCCGTGCGGACGCGCGCCGGGCGGCCCGGCACCGCGCGAGGACATCACCCGGCAGGGTGGGAGGTCGTCGGGCCGTGGGGCTCGGGGAGGGCGCGCGCCCTAGAGCATTCGCGCGCAGGCTGCGGGCATCGTGGCCCGCCCGACGGACGCGACGGGCCGACCGACCGCTGCCAGTGCAGCGGCGGTGCCCAGTGCCCGCGTCGACGTCATGGGGAGGAATGAACCACCTTGTTGAGATGTGGACAAGCAAGCGTCCGCGATGTGGACGGGTGCCGCCCCGCGTAGCATCGCGAGGTGCACCCGGCCGCGAACACAGCCCCCGGCCGACGGCACTGGATCACGCTGGCCGCGATCGGCGCCGTCGGCGGCCTGCTCTCCGGCGCACTCGGGGTGGGCGGGGGCATCCTCATGGTCCCGCTGCTCATCGGTCTGGCCCGGATGGACGACCGTCGCGCGTCGACCACGTCCCTCGCAGCCATCGTGCCGACGGCCCTGGCCGGGTCGCTGACCTACCTCGCCCGTGGGCAGGCCGACCTCACCCTCGGTGCGATCCTCGCCGTCGGCGGGGTCGCCGGCTCGTGGCTCGGCACCTGGTTGCTGCACCGCACCCCGCTGCCCCGGCTGCGCTGGATGTTCGTCGGCCTGCTGGTGCTCGTGGCGGTCCGGATGGTCCTCACGGTGCCGACCCGCGGTGCCGCGCTCGAGCTGACGCCGGCCGCCGGGCTCGCCCTCGTCGCGGTCGGGGTGTTCATGGGGGTCACCTCCGGCCTGTTCGGCATCGGCGGCGGGCTGGTCCTGGTCCCCGCCCTCGTCCTCCTCTTCGGGGTGGACAACCTCCTCGCGCAGGGCACGTCGCTGCTCGTCATGCTGCCGACCGCCGCGACCGGAACGCTGGCCAACCTCCGCACGGGCCGGGTGGACGCGCGGGAGGGCGCCGTCGTCGGGCTCACCGCCACCGCGACCTCGTTCGCGGGGGTGGCGATCGCGTTCGCCGTGCCCGCCCGGGCCGCCACCATCGTGTTCGCCGTCCTCGTGCTCGTCGCCGCGGCGCAGCTGGCCCACCGCGCCCTGCGGCGGCCATGAGTCGGCCCGTCGCCGCTCCGGTTGCCGATGGCCGCACGGGCAGCCAGGGTGATCCGGATCCCGTCCGCACGCACCGACGCACGCACGCACGCACGCACGCACCGAGGAGATCCCATGGCGACCAGCCTCAGCCCGTACCTCAGCTTTCGTGACACCGCCAGGGCGGCCATGGAGCTCCACCGCTCGGTGCTCGGCGGGGAGCTGACGATCACCACGTTCGGTGAGTTCGGGATCAGCGAGGACCCCGCGGAGCAGGACAAGGTCATGCACTCCCAGCTGACGACCCCGGGCGGCCTCGTGCTCATGGCGTCGGACACCCCGAACGCCATGGAGCTCGCCGAGGGCTCGGCGCACTCCGTCGCCCTGTTCGGTGCGGACCTCGCCGAGCTGCGGGGCTGCTGGACCGGGCTCGTCGACGGCGGCACGGTGACGGCACCCTTCGAGACCGCTCCGTGGGGCGACACCTTCGGCATGTGCATCGACCGGTTCGGGATCAGCTGGATGGTCAACGCCGAGGGCACGCCTGCGGGCTGAGGCGGGTCGGGGCCCGCCCGACACGCCCGGGCGGTCTCAAGATCGTCGGGATCCTGCCGATAGGGGCCACGTGACGTCCGGGCCCACGCAGAACTACGAGGACGCCGAGCTCGGCCGGTGGCGTCCCCGCCCGGTGGCCGCCGGCGTCGTCCGCGTGCTCATCGTGACCCTTCCCCTCGTGCTGGCCATCGGCTTCGGCGTGGCCGCAGCACGCTGGCTGCCCGCCGCCCGCCTGGGGGTCGACCCCTGGGCCTGGATCGCCGTCGAGATCACGGTCTCCACCGGCCTGCTCCTCGTCGCCACCCGCCTGGCCCGGCGCCTCATGCCCCTGTCGAGCCTGCTGCGCCTGACCCTGTACTTCCCCGACCGCGCGCCCTCCCGGTTCGCCGTCGCCGCCCGCCACTACTCCCCCGCCGCCCTGCGGACGCGCATCGACCACGACCGCGCCCACGGCACCACCCCCACCGACGAGCACGACCACGCCGCCCTGCTCCTGGACCTCGTCGCCGCGATCGGCGCCCACGACGAGGTCACCCGCGGCCACTCCGAACGCGTCCAGGCCTACGCCGCCCTCATCGCCACCGAGCTCGGCCTGTCCGAACCCGACGCAGCCAAGCTGTCCTGGGCCGCCCTGCTCCACGACATCGGCAAGCTCGACGTCCCCGCCGAGATCCTCAACAAGACCACCCGCCCGACCGACGACGAGTGGCAGGTCCTGGCCACCCACCCCACCACGGGCCTGCGCATCGCCGCACCCCTGGCCTCGTGGCTCGGACCATGGCTCGGCGCGATCTCCCAGCACCACGAACGCTGGGACGGCGCCGGCTACCCCCACGGGCTGGCCGGCACGGCCATCAGCCCGGCCGCCCGGATCGTCGCCGTCGCCGACACCTACGACGTCATCACCTCGACCCGCTCCTACAAGAAGCCCCTCAGCGCCCAGGCCGCCCGCGAGGAGCTCGCCCGCTCCGCTGGCACCCAGTTCGACCCCGACGTCGTGCGCGCCATGCTCGCCGTCGGCCTCGGCAAGCTCCAGCTCGCCGCCGGGCCGCTGTCCCTGCTCTCCTCCCTGCCCGGACTCGGCGCGACCCCGTTGCCCAACCTCGCCACCCTCGCCACCAACGCCACGACCGCCGCGACCACCGCCGGCGCGGCAGCGACCGCGGCCCTCCTCGGCGCCACCCTCGCCCTCACCAGCCCCTCGACCACCGCCCTCGACAACCCCCCGGCCACCACCGCGGACGTCGCCGTCGAGGCCGCACCGGCCGCGGGCTCGCGCCAGGGCGCCGCCGGGACCGGGCAGCAGGAGGCCACGCCGGCCGCCTCGCCCGGCTCCACGACCACGCCGTCGCCGTCCACCCCCGCGCCCACCCCCGCACCCACCGCCGGCCCCGGGACACCGACCGTGGAGACCGGGACCGGAGCGGGGACCTCGGGGCCCGCCCCGGCCCCGGCGCCGGCGTCGACGTCCACCCCCGCGCCCGCCCCGCCGCCCGCGCCCGCGCCGGGGACGACCCCGTGCGCGCGGGCCCGCGCCGGTTCCGCGAACCTCGACGGGGCGGACCTGACCTCGTGCGACCTGTCCGGGGTGACCCTCACGGGCAGCTTCGTCAACGCGACCCTGTCGGGCGCCGACCTCACGGGTGCGACCCTCAGCGGTGCCGACTTCACCGGTGCCCAGCTCAACGGCGCGGACCTCGACGGGACGAGCATCTCGAGCACGTCGTTCGCCGGGGCCCGGCTCACCGGGGCCAGCTTCGTCGGTGCGTCGGTCACCGGCTCGAGCTTCGTCGGGGCCGCGCTCAACGGGAACACGCTCGACGGGGCGAGCACGTCGGGCTGCACCTTCGACTGACCGGCGCCTACGACGCCGCCGACTCCTCGTCGTCCTCGAGATCGTCGTCCTCGAGATCGCGGTCCTCGCGGTCGCCGTCCGCCGCCTCGACCGCCGGCTCCAGGGTCACGGCGCACAGCCGGTGGCCCACGCCGTCGGAGCGCTTGGCCTCGTACATCGCCGTGTCGGCCCCGTGCAGCAGCTCCTCCGCGGTCCGGCCGGCGTCCGCCGTCGAGACCACACCCAGGCTCGCGCTGACCCTCACCTCGTCCCCGTCGCCGACGACGACCGGCTCGGCGACCGCCTCGACGATGCGCCACGCCACCTCCACCGCGCCGTGCGGGAGGTCCTCGAGCAGCACGGCGAACTCGTCACCGCCGAGGCGCGCCACGACGTCGCGGTCCCGCACGCACACGCCCAGCCGGCGGGCCGTCTCGACGAGGAGGGTGTCGCCCGCGGCGTGCCCGAACCGGTCGTTGACCTGCTTGAACTCGTTGAGGTCGACGATCATGAGCGACAGGTGGCCGGCGCCAGAGCCGAGGCGGGAGATCGCCTCGCGCAGCCGCTCGTCGAGCAGCGCGCGGTTGGCCAGGCCGGTGAGCGGGTCGTGCAGCGCCTCGTAGCGCAGGCGCGTGGCGAGGCGGTCGCGCTCCGCGAGCAGCGTGCGGAGCTCGTCGACCGTGGTGTCGAGCCGGTCGACCAGCCTCGTGTTGTCGGTGAAGGCGATGAGCTGTCGGCCCACCACGAGGCCCGTGCTCAGCACCGCCCCGCCCACGACGGCCCACTCGGCGCCCGTGAGGTCCTCCTGCAGCAGGACCCACACGAGCAGGAGGTAGGTGGCTCCGAGCGCCGCGTAGGGCATGAGGCTGAAGCGACGTCGGCTCCTCGTCCGCACGACGTCCGTCGCGGCGCGGACCTGGAGGCACTGGATCCGCGCGGAGGTGAGCAGCAGGCCGCTCGACACGAGGGTGAGCCCCAGGAGCCAGGAGACCCGCCCCTGCGCGACGAGCAGGCTCGTCCCGGCCTGGACCATGCCCTCGAGGCCCGCGGCGGCGCCGAGCGTCTGCCCCGCGAGCAACGAGAACGGCGGCCGGGCGCTGAAGACGAGCTTCACCACTCCGAGCACGCCGACGAGGAAGATCCCCGGCCCGACGACCAGCCCCAGCGCGGTGGTGAGCAGGCCGGCACCCTCGACCGGGACGTACGCGAAGGCCCCGAACGTGGTGGCGGCGACCATGACGATGCTGACGTCGATCCACAGGCGGGCTCGCGAGCGCCGCGAGCCGTACCCGATCGACGGGGTGAGGAGCACGGCGACGCCGATGGGCAGGGCCGTGCCGACGAGCACCATGAGCGTCTGCACGGGCCCGCCGAGGATCACCGGGAGGGTCAACGGACGGGTCGCGACGAGCACCAGCTGGACCACGTCCCCGATGGCGTACGCCACCCCCGCCATGGCGATGGCGCCCCACACTCGCCGGCCAGGCGTCGAGGCGACGGACCTGCGCGCGATGCGGGCTGCCGTCGCTGCCAGGCCCACGTGCAGCACGGCCAGGAGGGTCCAGCACAGGGCCACCTGCGCCGTGAGCGAGCCGAGGCCCAGCCCGTACCCGACGACGGTCCCGACGGCGGACACCGCGAGCGCGACGAGAACGGGGTCGCGCCGCAGGTCATGCGGCGAGGCGAGGGGAGGTGAGGGCACGACGTCGGACGCGGCCATCGACCCTCCCTCTCCCGGCGCAGCCCGCACGCGTCTCCGGCCGAGACATCGGCATCCGAGGCGGCGGACGTGAGCCCGACCGTACCGCTGGTCCGGCCGACGAGTCCGCGCGCGGACCTGCCGCCCGCGCGCGTTGTCGCCTAGTGTTCTAGACCTCGGAGGGCCTTGACGCCAGGCCGGTCAGGGAGCACCACCTCCTCCACGATGCCCAGGCGCCAGGTCGGCCGGGCGGGGAGAGCCATGCCTGCACACCAGACCGTCCGGATCGACCGTCAGCGCGTGCGAGAGCTCACGGCCCGTGAGGCCGCACGCCTCGACGCGCGCACCCAGGGGTCGCGCGCCACCTACGAGCGCGCCGGGCGCCACCTGTCGGGTGGGGTCGCGTCGTCCTACCAGCTGCGCGACCCGTGGCCGATCTACCTCGAGCGCGGCGACGGCCCCGTGGTCTGGGACGTCGACGGCAACCGGATGTGGGACTTCCACAACGGGTTCGGCTCGATGGTCCAGGGCCACGCGCACCCCGCGATCGGCCGCGCCATCGCCGAGCGGTACCCCCGGGGCACGCACTTCGCCGCGCCGACCGAGGACGCGATCGTCGTCGGTGACGAGCTCGCCCGTCGCTGGGGCCTGCCGAAGTGGCGCTACACGAACTCCGGGTCCGAGTCGACGATGGACGCCATCCGGATCGCCCGCGCCTACACGGGCCGGGACACCGTGATGAAGATCTTCGGCTCCTACCACGGGCACCACGACACCGTGATGGTCTCCATCGGGGTGGAGTACGACAAGATCGGCGACCGCGAGGACCTCGCGTCGCTCGCCTACGGCGCGGGCATCCCCGACGCCACCGTGCAGATGACCATCCCGGTGCCGTTCAACGACGCCGGCGCCATGGAGCGCCGCATCGTGCGGCTGACCGCGGAGGGCCGCAAGCCCGCGTGCGTGATCATGGAGCCGGCGATGATGAACCTCGGCGTGGTCCTGCCCGAGCCGGGCTACCTCGCCGCGGTGCGCGAGATCACCGCGCGGCACGGGATCGTGCTGATCTTCGACGAGGTCAAGACCGGCCTGACCATCGCCGCCGGCGGCGCCACCGAGCACTTCGGGGTCACCCCTGACCTCGTCACGCTGGCCAAGGCCCTGGGCGGCGGGCTGCCGACCGGCGCGATCGGCGGCACCGAGGAGGTGATGTCGGTGGTCGCGGACGGCACCGTCTACCAGGTCGGCACCTACAACGGGAACCCGCTCGGCATGGCCGCGGCCAGGGCCAACCTCCTCGAGGTGCTGACCCCGGACGCCTACGCGCACCTGGACCACCTCAACGCCCGGATCCTCGCCGGCTGCACGGACGTCGTCGAGCGCCACCACCTGCCGGGGTACGCCGTCGGGCTCGCGTCCAAGGGGTGCGTGACGTTCTCCCCCGTGCCGATCGTCGACTACGAGTCGTTCAAGGCCAACCAGGACGCCGAGCTGTCCACGCTCGCCTGGCTGTTCAACCTCAACCGCGGCATCTTCATGACGCCGGGGCGTGAGGAGGAGTGGACGCTGTCGGTGACCCACACCGACGAGGCCGTCGACGCCTACGTCGCCTGCTTCGACGAGCTCGCGCACGCGTTGACCACGAGGTGAGCCGCACGGCCAGCGGGGCCGCACCGGGGACGACGTCCCAGGTGCGGCCGGTCCCGCGTGGCTACGCTCGGGTGCACCGAGCCCACCCAGCGGAGGAGTGACCATGAACCCGTCCGACGACGTCGTCTCCGTCCTGTCCACGGAGCAGGCATGGGCGTTCCTCGCGGCCCAGGAGATCGGCCGTCTGGCGTACCGCCTGGCGGACGAGGTGCACATCACGCCGGTCAACTTCGCGGTGGCAGACGGCCGCCTCGTGTTCCGGACCGCCGAGGGCAGCAAGCTGCTGGGCGTGACGATGCACAAGAACGTCGCGCTCGAGGTCGACGAGTTCGACCGCAGGAGCGCGACGAGCGTCATCGTGCGCGGCACGGCCCGCCACCTGCACGACTCCGAGGCCGACGCCGTCGCCGCCGTCCCGCTCTACCCGTGGGTGCCCACCGAGAAGTACGAGCTCGTCGCGATCGAGGTCGAGGAGATCACCGGCCGGACGTTCCGGCTCGAGCGCGACTGACGACGACCGCTCGCCTCAGGACCTGACGAGGCCGCCGCTGACCCACGAGCGGATCGTCAGCTCTTCACAAGGCCGCCGCCGACCCAGTCACGGATGGCCGCGACGTCCTGCGAGCGCAGCTGCATGCGGGCGCCGCGGCACAGCCCGACGACGTGGCTGGCCCATGTCTCTGCGACCTTGGTCGCAGCAGGCTTCGCCGCAAGGTCCAGCCCCGCGTACAGCACGCCGGCCACGACCGCGTTCACCGAGGCCTTGCCGATCTTCTTGCCCGACGCCTGACACGCGTCGCGGACCCGCTTGGCGGTCTCCTGACGGTTGAACGGCTGCGCATGCACGTCCTTCGCCAGGGCGTTCAGCAGGAAGCGATATAGGTCCGGGGGGAGGTTGGGGATGTCGGTCACGTCGACGACCTGTCGCTGTAGGGGCGGCAGGTCGACCGGGCTGGCCGACGGCAGGTCCGCCTCACTGAACCGCTTCGGGTCCCAGACGAAACCGGGAGCTGGCTTCGAGGCCGACCCGAGCTCGGGTACCGTGCGTGCCAGCCAGCCAAAGAACCCGCCCGTGCCACCCCACCCCGCGGCATTCACTGCAGGATCCGCCTTCTGCGCCGCCGTGGCGACGAAGCCGCCCACCAAAGGACGGTCGGCCGAGCGCACGAGCCGCAGGACGGCCTTGCGTGCGGGCGACTCTGGCGGCAACTGAAGCTCCACGACCGGCGTCATCGTCGTGGCGGGCGCAACCGCGCGGCGACGGCCCGCGGCCCGCACGGGTGTCGGACCGTCGACCTCGGCAGCGTCGAGCGGGATCTCCTCCGTGGTCGCCGCAGCGGTCGCCGGCACATCGACCGGCCCCGCGGCCGGGGCGGTCGCGCGTCGACGCCGGGTGGCCCGTGCCGGTGCGGCGACCGCGGGATCCCCCGGCGCGGCCGGAGGCTGGAGCTCGATCTGGGCAGCGTCGCCGACGGGTGTCGCGGCAGGCACCGGAACCTCGACGCGCACCACGGGCTCGTCCAGCACGGTCGGCTTGACCAGCTCGGCGAGCTGGTCCGCGGTGACCACTGTGTCCGCGACGGCACGGTAGGCGCTGGCGGCCGGACCCGCGGTGACGATGGTCACCCGGCGGTCGGCCGCCCGGAAGCGCAGGGCCAGGGGCGTGAAGTCGGCGTCGGCCGAGAGGATGACGAACTCGTCGTACCGCGTCTCGGCGCTCAGCGCGTCCACGGCGTCGAGCACGAGGTTGATGTCGGCGCTCGACTTGCCCTGCTGGGTCAGCGAGGGGCAGTCCACCACAGAGAACCCGGCGCGCGTGAAGTACGGCCGGAACTCCGAGAACGCCGAGGGGTTGAGGTAGCAGGCCCGGATGAGGAAGCGCCGCGTGAACTCCCCCTCGTCGTCGCTGCCCGTCTCGAGCGCGCTGAGCCAGTGCGCGGGCGAGCTGGCGAACGCCTCGGCCGCGGCCGGGTCGAGGCGGCGCAGGCCGATGTAGACGTTGTCGAAGTCGACGAACAGGGCGCAGCGCAGCCGGCGGGGCTCGGACGTGTCGGGGGTGGTCACCCCGCCATCCTCCTCGCCCCGGGGCCCGGGCGGGGACCGGGGGCGCCCGGCGGGCCCTCAGAGCGGGATCGCGTCGGCGTAGACCACCCGCGGGACGAGGGTGGGCGCACCGGAGATGTTCGGCTCGTCGACCGGGTCCGCGTCGAGCAGCTCGCGCTCCTCGACGAGCACGCGCCAGCGCAGCTGCGTCCCGGGCGTGCGCAGGTCGAGCGGCACCGGCCGCGCACCGACGGGCGGCAGCGCGAGCTCGCCGGTCCACGTCACCCGGAACGTCGTCTCGTCCCCGACGCCCACGGCCGGCAGGCGCCGCCGCGCGACCGTGTGCCACTCGAGGTCGCTCGCACCGTCGGGCAGCACCTGCACGGTCGCGTGCACCGTGCGGGTCAGCCGCAGCAACCGGTCGAACGCCGCGGCACCGCCGGTCGGGGTGTCGGCGTCGAGATCGGCGACGCCGTCGGCGCCCGCGCCGTCCTCGTGGCGCCGGCGGACCCGCAGGAAGGCCACGGCTCCCGTCACCGTCACGCGGACGCGGTCGGCGTCGGGCCGGCTCACCGTCGTGGTGCGCGTCGGCAGCGGCTGGACCCAGCCCGTCAGGCCGATCGGCGACAGCGCGCAGCCGGCGATGGAGTGCTCCTGGTAGCGCGCGACGGCGAGCCGCAGGAAGGGCCACAGGGCGGGGCCGTCCTCCACCGCGACGTCGACGTACCACCGGCCCGTCCCGGGGTGGAACTCCGGCGCGTAGGGCAGCACGCGAGCCGAGGGCGCGTCGGGCAGGTCGACGAGCGGGACCGTCGCGGCCGGGCCGACCGGGCGGGCCGGCTGCGGCACCGTGGTGCCGCCCACGGCCGCGATGAGCAGGTGCCCGAGCCCGAGCAGCGGCAGGCGCGTGGCGTCACCCGTGGCCGCCCCCAGCACCGTGGGGTCCCGGCCCCACAGGCTGATCGAGGAGTCGGGCTCCGCGCCGGTCGCGGAGAGCACCACGCCCAGCAGCTCGCCGTCGCCCGAGGAGAACCACGGCCGGCGCAGCCACAGCCGCACGCCAGAGCGGCGTACCCGGCGCAGCGCGAACGGGTGGTCCGGCTCGGTCTGCTCCTCCCAGCGCAGCAGCGGCACGGCGTCGACGAGGTCCGGTGCCGCGGGGCGCGCGGAGCTGGGGACCTCCAGGACCACGGGCGTGCCCGCGAGCGCCGGGTCGTCGTCGGCCGGGACGTCCGCCGCCGAGAAGAACTCGCGGTACCGCGTCACGCCGCTGGGCGTGTAGGTCACGCGCCGGTGGTGGGTGTCGGGGAAGGTGTGCACCGCGCGGTGCAGCCCCAGCCCGCCCTCGGCCAGGCCGACCATCGCGGCCGCGGGCCCGAAGGGCAGGAAGTCCACGAACGTCAGCAGGCCGAACCGCTCGGTCCCGGCCACGGGTGAGCTGACGACGACGTCGTCGCGCGCCACGGTCGTGGGGCCGGGCGTCGCGACGTCGTCCACCTGCTCCGTCCAGGAGCCGCGGACCACGAGGCGTTCCGTGCTGGCGCCGTGCAGGTCGGCCAGCCCGGCGAGCTGGGCGACCGTCAGCCCCGGCGGGCGCAGCAGGACCCGCAGGGCGACCAGCGACGGCGGGCGCACGGGGGCGGGGACGGCGTGCACGAGGCGCAGGTCGACGGACGGCGTGAGCCACCACGTCCAGCCGGAGACCGCTGCGCGCAGCAGCGCAGCGGCCGCGACCACCTCGGCCTCGGACGCCGAGCCGTCACCGTCCGGGTCGATGGTGCTCGCCAGGTGCGAGCGCCACAGGCCGAAGCGGTCGAGGTCCTCGCGGCGCAGCGACGAGGACATCGCCACGCGCACCTGCTCGCCGGCCGGCAGGCCCACCCGGACCGTGGCGCCGTCGAGGCGTGCCGACAGCTCCGCGCCGGGTGCCGCCGCCTCGACGACGAGGCGCAGCGGCCGCACACGCGGCCAGTCGCCGTCGAACGGGAGCACCACGGCCTGCAGCACGCGCGGCTCGGGCAGCAGGTGGGGCGCACCCGCGTCGTAGAACACCAGCGCGACGCCGGCGGCGTAGGGATCGGGCAGGTACGGCAGGGTCAGCTCGTCGACGTCGTGCACGACGTACTGGCCCTCCCCCAGCGGGGTGTCGCGCACCGCGGTGATCTGGGCCAGCGTGACGAGCGTGTCCGGGTCGGCGCCCGGGCGCTGGTGCAGCGCGATGCCCGGCTGCTCGACCACCTGGCCGGGGTTGTCGAGGTCGGGCACGAACTGGTCCAGCAGCGTGCCGCGCTCGCGCAGCGCCCAGCCGTAGGCGGTGCGCTGGACGGTCGGGTCGGCCGAGCCGATCGCCACGTCGAACCGGCCCGCGGTCTCGGCCTCGACCTGCGTGGTCTTGGCCGGCACGACGTGCCGCTCGCTCGCGACGATCGCGTCCGGGGAGCCGGCCGGCAGGCCGGTGCGCACGACGAGCCTCGACAGCTGCTCGCCCGTGCCCAGCGGCGCGCGCGCGACGAGGCTGGGCGGCGGGACCGGGTCCCAGCGCAGGAAGGGCCGCGGCGTGGTGACGACCGCGCGGCCAGGCAGCGCCCCGGGCCCGACGACGAGGTCGTCCAGTGCCGCGACCTGGGCGAACACGGCCGGGTCGACGGCGAGCTGCGGCCGCACGCGCCAGGTGCTCGCCGCCGACGCCAGCACGCGGCTCGCCTCGGCGGTCTGCCGCACGGCGTCGCGCACGTCG
>NZ_DAORSQ010000048.1:0-19959 GCF_035443605.1 Actinotalea sp.
CGGCCGAGGCGACGGAGACCAACACCCTCGTGATGAGCCTCGCCGACGGCGCCGGCCCGTTCACCCTCGAGCCCTTCGCCGGCTCGCCGGACGACAACAACGCCAAGTTCTTCTTCAGCGGCGCATGGGACATCCTGCTGCCGTACGTCGAGGCCGGTCAGCTGACCACCCCGTCGGGCAAGTCCCCGGCGAGCAACGACGACTGGCAGAGCATCGGCATCCAGGGCTGGGGCTCGGAGGACGCCCAGGACGAGATGACCAACCGGCTCAACTCGTTCTACGCGGCCGGTGCACCGCTCGACGCGGTGCTCTCCCCGAACGACTCGCTCGCGCTGGGGATCGCCCAGGCCCTCGAGGGTGCCGGCTACGTGCCCGGCGACGACTACCCGGTCCTGACCGGCCAGGACGGCGACCAGGCGAACGTGCTCAACATCATCGCGGGCAAGCAGTCCATGACCGTGTGGAAGGACACCCGGACCCTGGCAGCCCAGGTCGCGACGATGGTCCAGCAGATCGTCAACGGCGAGGAGGTCGAGGTCAACGACACCGAGACCTACGACAACGGCGTCAAGGTGGTCCCCACCTACCTCATCCCGCCGGTCTCCGTGACGGCTGACAACATCGAGGACACGCTCATCGAGTCCGGCTTCTACACCGCAGAGGACCTCGGTCTCTGACGGCCCCGGCCCGCCCGACCTGCCCGGTGGTCAGCCACCGGGCAGGTCGGGCACCACCCTGCCGAGCCCGACCGAGCAGACAGCGAGCCGACCGTGTCCGACCAGCCCCTGCCCCCAGCCCCCGCTCCGGGGGCCGCAGCCCCGAGCGCCACCGTGCTCGAGATGCGCTCGATCACCAAGACGTTCCCCGGGGTCGTCGCCCTCAAGGACGTGACCATCGAGGTGCGTCCCGGCGAGATCCATGCGATCTGCGGCGAGAACGGCGCGGGCAAGTCGACCCTCATGAAGGTCCTCTCGGGCGTCTACCCGCACGGGTCCTACGAGGGCGAGATCGCGTTCGAGGGGGAGCCCTGCTCGTTCCGCGGCATCCGCGACAGCGAGCACCGCGGGATCGTCATCATCCACCAGGAGCTCGCGCTGAGCCCGTTCCTGTCGATCGCGGAGAACATCTTCCTCGGCAACGAGCGCTCGCGCCGCGGCGTCATCGACTGGGGTGAGACCAACGCCCAGGCGGCGCGGCTGCTCGCCCAGGTCGGTCTGACCGAGCCGCCGGACACCAGGGTCTACGACATCGGGGTCGGCAAGCAGCAGCTCGTCGAGATCGCCAAGGCCCTGGCCAAGGACGTCAGGCTTCTCATCCTGGACGAGCCGACGGCCGCGCTCAACGACGAGGACAGCGCCCACCTGCTCGACCTCATCCGCGCCCTGCGCGACCGGGGGATCACCTCGATCATCATCAGCCACAAGCTCAACGAGCTCATCTCCATCGCCGACCGGGTCACGGTGCTGCGGGACGGCCAGACCATCACGACGATCGACAACACCCCGAGCGCCCCGGCGTCGGAGGAGGACCTCATCCGCGCCATGGTGGGCCGCTCGATGGACCACCGGTTCCCCGAGCGCACCCCGCACGTCGGCGAGGAGGTGCTGCGGATCGAGGAGTGGACGGTGCACCACCCGGTCCAGCACGACCGGGTGGTCGTCGACCGCGCCAACCTCACGGTGCGCCGCGGTGAGGTCGTCGGGATCGCCGGGCTCATGGGGGCCGGGCGCACCGAGCTCGCGATGAGCGTGTTCGGCCGCTCCTACGGCAGCGCGATCACCGGACGGCTCTACAAGGACGGCGTCGAGGTGCAGCTGCACTCGGTGCGCGACGCCATCGCCGCCGGCATCGCGTACGCGACCGAGGACCGCAAGCGCTACGGGCTCAACCTCATCGACGACATCAAGCGCAACATCACGGCGTCCGCGCTGAGCAAGGTCTCGCGCTGGGGCGTCATGGACGCCAGCGGCGAGGCGCTCGTGGCGGGCCGGTACCGGGCCGAGATGAACATCAAGGCCCCGTCCGTCGACGTGGTCGTCGGCACCCTCTCGGGTGGCAACCAGCAGAAGGTCGTGCTGTCCAAGTGGGTCTTCTCCGACCCGGACGTGCTCCTGCTCGACGAGCCCACCCGCGGCATCGACGTCGGGGCGAAGTACGAGATCTACACGATCATCAACCGCCTCGCCGAGGCCGGGAAGGCGATCGTCATGATCTCCTCCGAGCTCCCGGAGCTCATCGGCATGTGCGACCGGATCTACGCCATCAGCCAGGGCCGGGTCACCGGCGAGGTCGCGCGGGCCGAGGCCACCCAGGAGACCCTCATGCGCTTCATGACCATGGACAGCGACTCGGACAAGGGAGTGACCCGGTGACAACGCTCAGGCAGAGCCTCGGCGCGAACGTGCGTCAGTTCGGCATCGTCGGCGCCCTCTTCGTGATCGTGCTGCTCTTCCAGGTCCTGACCGACGGCAAGCTGCTGCTCTCCAACAACGTGGCGAGCCTCATCCAGCAGAACGCCTACGTCATGATCCTGGCCATCGGCATGGTGATCGTCATCATCGCCGGGCACATCGACCTGTCGGTCGGGTCGCTCGTGGCCTTCGTCGGCGGCGCCACGGCGCTGCTCATGAAGGAGGCGGGACTGCCGTGGCTGCTGGCGGTGGTCCTCGGCGTGGCGCTCGGCGCGCTGGCCGGTGCCTGGCAGGGCTTCTGGGTGGCGTACGTCGGCATCCCGGCGTTCATCGTCACGCTCGGCGGCTGGCTCGCGTTCCGCGGCGCGGCGATCCTCCTCGTGGGCGTCACGGTCGCGGGCTTCGAACCCGGGTTCGTGGCGATCTCCAACGGCTCGGTCCCCAACGTCCTGGGCTACGTCGCCAACCGGGACATGGTCACCCTGCTGCTCGGCGGGCTGACGATCGCGGCGCTGGTCGTCTCCCAGCTCCGCGCCCGGCGCGCCCGGCGCAAGCACGACCTCCAGGTCGAGCCCCTCGGCGCGACGGTCGTCAAGCTCGCGGTGTTCACCCTGCTGGTCGGGTACTTCGCCTGGGTGCTCGCTGGCAGCCGTGGCGGCACCCCGATCGTGCTGCTCATCGTGGGTGTGCTCATCGTCGCCTACTCGTTCGTCATGAACCGGACGGTCTTCGGTCGCAACGTCTACGCGATGGGCGGCAACCTGCTCGCGGCGATCCTGTCCGGCGTCAACACGAAGACGATGAACTTCTGGATCTTCGTCAACATCGGTGCGCTCGCGGGGGTCGCCGGCGTGGTGACGACCTCGAAGGCCGGTGCCGCCACGGCCAACGCGGGGACGATGTACGAGCTCGACGCCATCGCAGCGTGCTTCATCGGTGGCACGGCCGTGACCGGCGGCATCGGCAAGGTGTCGGGCGTCATCGTGGGTGCGCTCATCATGGGCGTGCTCAACATGGGCCTGTCGATCATGCGGGTCGACCCGGCGTGGCAGTCCGTGGTCAAGGGCCTCGTGCTGATCCTCGCCGTGGCGTTCGACCTCATCAACAAGCGGCGGGCCGGCACGCGCTGACCGACGCCGCCGGTGGCCGCCGCTGAACCTCCTCGCGGCGGCCACCGGCGTACGGTGACCCGGTGATCGCGCGCGCTGCCCTGTGGATCGGCACCTACCCGGCCGACGGCCCCGACGCCCCGGCCGGGACCGGCGAGGGTGTCTGGCGGGCGGAGCTGACCGATGCCGGGCTGACCGGGCACCTCGCCGCGGCCACCCCGGCGCCGTCGTTCCTCGCGGTGAGCGCCGACGGCCGCACGCTCTTCGCGGCGGGCGAGACCAGCCCGGGCAGCGTGACGCGGTTCGCCGTTGCGCCCGACGGCGCCCTGGCGCAGCGCGAGCGCGTGGCCAGCGGCGGGGTGCACCCGTGCCACCTGCTGCTGCACCCGGACGAGCGTGCGCTCTACGTGGCGAACTACTCCTCCGGCTCGCTCGCCGTGCTGCAGCTCGAGCCGGCCGAGGACGGGCTGCGGGTCGCGGGCGGGGTGGCGCAGGTCTTCGAGCACTCCGGCCGGGGCCCGCACGCCGAGCGCCAGGAGGGCCCGCACGTCCACTCGACGCTGCTCGCCCCGGGCGGGCGGGTGCTGCTGGCGATCGACCTCGGCACCGACGAGGTGCGGCGCTACCTCGTGGGTCCGGACGGGCGGCTGACGGTGGACGGCGTCGCGGCGCGGCTGCCCCCCGGCACGGGCCCCCGCCATGGCCTCGTGCTGGGGGAGCACCTCGTGGTGGTCGGCGAGCTGAGCGGCACGCTCCACCTGCTGCGCTGGGACCCCGCCACCGCCTCGGCGCACGAGGTCGACGTGGCGCCAGTGTGCGGCCCGCACGAGGGGCCGTCGCTCGCGGCCCACGTGCTGGAGGACGGCGAGGACCTGCTGGTGAGCGTGCGCGGGCCCGACGTCGTCGCGCGGTTCGGCGTGCGGGACGGGCGCCTCGTGCACCGGGGGGACACGCCGGTGGGGGCGTGGCCGCGGCACATGGCGCTGGTGGGCGGCCGGCTCGTCGTCGGCGCCCAGGGCGGCGGCACCGTGACGGCGTACCCGGCGCCGGCGTCGCCCGCGGGCGGCGCCGGCGCCGCGGTGCTCGCGGTCCCGACGCCGGCCTGCGTCGTGCCCGCCTGAGCCGGCCCGTGCCGGCGGCTCAGTGCGCGAACAGCGTCGTCTCGAACGAGTAGCGCGACGCGCGGTAGATGTGCTGACCGAACTCCACGGCCGTGCCGGCCTCGTCGAACGCCGTCCGCTCCATGGTCAGCAGTGCGGCACGGGCGGGTTCCTCGAGCATCCGGGCCTCGGCGGCCCGGGCGTTGCGCGCGCCGATCCGCTGCCGTGCGACCCGGGGCCGGACGCCCCTGGCGCGCAGGCAGTCGTACAGCCCGCGCACCTCGAGCTCCTCGCGACTCGGCGCGAGAGCGAGCGGGAGGTAGTTCGTCATCACGGCAAGGGGCTCGCCGCCGGACAGGCGCAGGCGACGCAGGCGGAGCACCTCGGTGCCGTCGGTGAGGTCCAGCGCGTCGGCGACGTCCGGCGTCGCCGGGACGTCCGCGTGGTCGAGCACGACGGTCGTGGGCAGCCTGCCGCTCGAGGCCAGGTCGTCGTAGAGGCTCGTCAGGTCCACCGGGCGGCGGATGCGCGCGGGTGCCACGTGCGTCCCGGCCCCGCGTCGGCGCACGAGGCGTCCGCGGTCGACCAGCTCGCGCAGCGCCTGGCGTGCGGTGGGCCGGGAGATCCCGAGGCGCGCTGCCATCGCGACCTCGCTCTCGAGGAGGTCTCCCGGCGGGAGCCGTCCGTCGGCGATCGCGGCCTCGATCGACTGCGCGACCTGGTGGTAGAGCGGGACGGAGCTGCCCCGGTCGAGGTCGATGCGCAACGGGTGCGTCACGGCGGTCTCCTCCTCGGCGGTCTGTCGGCGGCGGACCGCCCGCAGCCTGCCCCGCCGCACGATGGTGCGTCGGACGCGCCAAGGCTACCTCGTGGGTGAACGGCCGACCACATCAATGTCCGGACAAAGCCTTGACGATCGGGCGGGAACGAGGCATCGTCGTCGGCGTCCGTCGACCGACGGCACGGGGACGCTCGAGAGGGATCACGATGACCATCGGCCACTGGATCGACGGCCAGCCGGTGACGCCCTCCGGGGAGGGGGCCCAGCCGGTGTACAACCCCGCGACCGGTGAGGTGATCGCCCGGCTCGGTCTGGGCACCCAGGCGGACGTCGACCGCGGCGTCGCGTCCGCGCTGGCCGCGTCCGCCCGGTGGGCCCAGGTGCCCGTCGGCAAGCGTGCCGCGGTCCTCTTCCGGTTCCGCGAGCTGCTCGTGGAGAGCACGGACGCCCTGGCCGCGCTGGTCAGCCGCGAGCACGGCAAGGTCGTCTCGGACGCCAGGGGCGAGATCGCCAGGGGTCTGGAGGTGGTCGAGTTCGCCTGCGGCGTCCCGCAGCTGCTCCAGGGTGCGTTCTCCGACCAGGCGGCCACGGACATCGACGTGTACTCGGTGCGCGAGCCCCTCGGCGTGGTGGTGGGCATCACGCCGTTCAACTTCCCGGTCATGGTGCCGCTGTGGATGAGCCCGGTGGCGATCGCCACGGGCAACGCCTTCATCCTCAAGCCGTCCGAGCGCGACCCGTCGGCATCGCTCTTCCTCGCGGAGCTGTGGCAGCGCGCCGGGCTGCCGGACGGCGTCTTCACCGTGCTGCAGGGCGACAAGACCGTGGTGGACGGCCTGCTGCACCACCCGGACGTCGCCGCGGTCTCCTTCGTCGGGTCGACCCCCGTCGCCCGCTACATCCACGCCACCGCCTCGGCCAACGGCAAGCGGGTCCAGGCCCTCGGCGGTGCGAAGAACCACGGCGTGGTGCTCGCGGACGCCGACCTCGACGACGCCGTCAACCACCTCGTCGCCGCCGCCTACGGCGCGGCGGGCGAGCGCTGCATGGCGCTGCCCGTGGTGCTCGTCGAGGAGTCCGTCGCGGAGGTCCTCGTCGAGAAGCTCGCGCACCGGGCCAAGGACATCCGCGTCACCGCAGGCGACCAGCCCGGCGCGGACATGGGCCCGGTGATCACCCCGGCAGCCAAGGAGCGGATCGAGCGGATCATCACCTCGGCGCAGGAGCAGGGTGCGACGCTCGTCGTCGACGGCCGGGGCTACGTCGTCGAGGGGTACGAGAACGGCTTCTTCGTCGGCCCCACGCTCATCGACCACGTGGCGGTCACCCAGGAGGTCTACCGCGAGGAGATCTTCGGCCCGGTGCTCGACGTGCTGCGGGTCGGCGGGCTGGACGAGGCGATCGCGATCATCAACGCCAACCCCTACGGCAACGGCACGGCCGTCTTCACCTCGTCCGGCGAGGCGGCCCGGACCTTCCGTCGCTCCGTGCACGTCGGCATGATCGGCGTCAACGTGCCCATCCCGGTACCCGTCGCCTGGCACTCCTTCGGTGGCTGGAAGGACTCGCTGTTCGGCGAGAGCCACGTCTACGGGCCCGAGGGCATCACCTTCTACACCCGCGGCAAGGTCGTCACGGAGCGCTGGCCGCACCGCGCGGCGCCGGTCGCCGCCCCGGCGTTCCACTTCTCCGGCGACGCCCAGAAGTAGCCGTCCCGCACCGTCCGGGTGCGGCGTCCCGCCGGTGATGCCCGATACTGGTGGGCCGACGACCGGGAGGGCCAAGGTGAGCACCGCAGCACCGCGCATCGCGATGCTGTCCGTGCACACCTCGCCGCTCGACCAGCCGGGAACCGGCGACGCCGGCGGGATGAACGTCTACGTCAACGAGCTCGCCCAGGCCCTCGCGGACCAGGGTGCGACGGTGGAGATCTTCACGCGCGCCACGTCCTCGACGCTGCCCGACGTCGTCGAGACCGGCGAGGGCGTGCTCGTGCGGCACGTGCCCGCGGGGCCCTTCCATGGCATGGACAAGGCAGACCTGCCGGGCCAGCTGTGCGCGTTCACCGCCGGGGTGCTGCACGCCGAGGCGGCCAGGCCGCCGGGCTGGTACGACGTCGTCCACTCGCACTACTGGCTGTCGGGGCACGTCGGCTGGCTCGTCGCCGACCGCTGGGACGTGCCGCTGGTGCACACCATGCACACCATGGCCAAGGTGAAGAACGCCGCGCTCGGCCCGGGGGACGCCCCCGAGCCGCACGGTCGCATCATCGGCGAGGAGCAGGTGGTCGCGGCGGCCGACGCGTTGGTGGCCAGCACCGCGGAGGAGGCCGCCGACCTCGTCGAGCTGTACGACGCGGACCCCGCCCGCGTGCACGTCGTCGCCCCCGGCGTCGACCTCGACCTCTTCGCCCCGGACGGTGCGCTCGACGCGACCGCGCTGGCGGCGGCGCAGGCGCGTGCGCGCACGGCGCTGCACCTGCCGCTGGACGAGCACGTCGTCCTGTTCGCCGGGCGGGTCCAGCCGCTCAAGGCGCCCGACGTCCTGGTGCGGATGCTCGCCGAGCTCGCGGCCCGCGCGGCGCGGGAGGGCGCCGGTGCGCGCGTCCCGCTGCTCGTGGTCCTTGGCGGGCCGAGCGGCAGCCCGACGGCGGTCACCGCGCTCCTCGAGCTGGCGCGCGGCCTCGGCCTTGCTGACCGCGTCCAGGTCCGCCCCCCGGTGGGCCGGGCGGAGCTCGCGCGGTGGTTCCGCGCCGCTGACCTCGTGGCGATGCCCTCGCGCAGCGAGTCCTTCGGGCTGGTGGCGGCCGAGGCGCAGGCGTGCGGCACACCCGTCGTGGCGACCGGCGTGGGCGGCCTGCGCACCGTCGTCGCCGACGGGATCTCTGGCGAGCTGGTGCGCGGCCACGACCCGCTGCTGTGGGCCCGCGCCGTGGGTGACCTGCTCGCGGACCCCGCGCGCCGTGCCGTCCTCGGGGCGGGCGCGCGGCGGCACGCCGAGCAGATGGGCTGGGACGCCGCGGCCGGCGCCGTGCTCAAGGTCTACGACCTCGCGGCGCAGCGTCGGCCCGCCGGGCCCTAGATCCCGGCCCGTCCCGTCCTCGGATGGGGCAGGATTGCCCCATGACCTACTCCCTTGTGCTGCTCCGCCACGGCGAGAGCGAGTGGAACGCGAAGAACCTGTTCACCGGCTGGGTGGACGTCGCCCTGTCCGAGAAGGGCGTCGAGGAGGCGAAGCGGGGCGGGACCCTGCTCACCGACGCCGGCGTGCTGCCCGACGTGGTGCACACCTCCCTGCTGCGCCGCGCGATCACCACGGCGAACCTCGCCCTGGACGGTGCCGACCGGCACTGGATCCCGGTCAAGCGCAGCTGGCGTCTCAACGAGCGCCACTACGGAGCGCTGCAGGGCAAGGACAAGAAGCAGACGCTCGCCGAGTACGGCGAGGAGCAGTTCATGCTCTGGCGCCGCTCCTACGACACCCCGCCGCCGGTCATCGAGCTGGGCTCGGAGTTCTCGCAGGACGCCGACCCGCGCTACGCCGACGCCCCCGTGGTGCTCACGGAGTGCCTCAAGGACGTCCTCGAGCGGGCCCTGCCGTACTGGACCAGCGACATCGTCCCCGACCTTCAGGCCGGCAAGACCGTCCTGGTCGCGGCGCACGGCAACTCGCTGCGCGCGATCGTCAAGTACCTGGACGACATCGACGACGAGACCATCGCCGGGATCAACATCCCGACCGGCATCCCGCTGCACTACGAGCTGGACGAGGTCACCCTCAAGCCCGTGACGAAGGGTGGCACGTACCTCGACCCGGAGGCGGCAGCCGAGGCGATCAAGGCCGTGGCCAACCAGGGCCGCTGAACCGACGACGACGGCCCGTCACCCGTCGCGGGGTGGCGGGCCGTCGTGCGTGCGGGCCGTCGTGCTGCCGGGGCAGCGGTCAGAGCATCTCGCCGCGGTCGTCGGCGAAGTCGCCGGTGACCAGGTAGACGACGCGCCGGGCGATGGAGACGGCGTGGTCCCCGAACCGCTCGTAGAACCGCGCCAGCAGCGTGATGTCCACCGCCTGCTGGGCGGTGAGCCGGCCGGTGGCCGTCGTGACGAACGTGCTCGCGTGCAGGTCGTCGAGGAGGTCGTCGTCCTCCTCGATCGCTGCGGCGAGCTCGAGGTCGCGCGTCTCGATGACGGTCGTCACCTGCTGCGAGACGCGGACCGCCGCCTCGTGCATGCTCCGGATCGTCGTGACGAGCTCGTCGGGCAGCGCCGTCGCCGGGTAGCGCAGCCGGGCCAGCTCTGCGACGTGACGAGCGAGGTCGCCCATCCGCTCGAGCGATGCGCTCATCCGCAGGCCGGAGACGATGACCCGCAGGTCCCGCGCCACCGGTTGCTGCTGGGCGATGAGCAGCACGCAGCGCTCGTCGAGGTCGCGCTCCATGGCGTCGATGGTGTGGTCGTCGGCGATGACGCTCTCGGCGAGGGCGAGGTCCGCGGTGAGCAGCGCCGTCCCTGCCGAGGCGACGGCCGTCTCGACCAGGCGGCTCATGGCCGCCAGGTCCTCGCCGAGCGCAGTGAGCTCGGCCGTGAAGATGTCCCGCATGCTGTCCCTCTCGTCCTGGTCGAGCCACCGTCCCAGCGCCAGGTGAACGCGGCACCACGGTCAGGTGAACATCCGCCGCACGGCAGCGGTACGTTGCGCCGCCTGGTCGGTCGACCCCCGGGCTCAACCGTACGCTGCAGGAGTGATGGACGGACTCGCCGCGCTCGCAGCCGGCCTCATCGGGCTGCTCGTCGGCCTCGTGGCGGCCTTCGCGTTCCAGGTGAGCGAGCGCGAGCAGCGGGCGATGCCGCCGGAGCCAGAGGCGGAGCTCGACTCCGGGGCCGTCGAGGTGCTCGCGGTGCTGCGGTCGGCGACGGTGGTGCTGCGCCGCGACCTCGAGGTGGTCCGCGCCAGCGCGGCGGCGCACGCCGCCGGCCTGGTGCGCGGCGACCAGGTGGTGCACACCGCGGTGCGGGACCTGCTCACGCAGGTCGCCCGCGACGGCGAGATCCGGGACGCGGACGTCGAGCTGCCCCGGGGGCCGTTCGGCGGCGCGACGCTGCTGCTCCAGCTGCGGGCGGCCCCGCTGGGCCTGGACCACCTGCTGCTGCTCGCCGAGGACCGCACCGAGTCGCGTCGGGTCGAGGCCGTCCGGCGGGACTTCGTGGTGAACGTGTCGCACGAGCTCAAGACCCCGGTCGGGGCGCTGTCGCTGCTGGCCGAGACGGTCGAGCAGGCGGCGGACGACCCGGAGGTGGTGCGTCGCTTCGCCGGCCGGATGCAGACGGAGACCGCCCGCCTGACCACGCTGGTCCAGGAGATCATCGAGCTGTCCCGGCTCCAGGTCGCCGACCCGCTGCGCGCGCCGAGCACCGTCGAGGTGGACGCCGTGGTGCACGAGGCCGTCGACCGCGCGCGCACGGCCGCCACGGCCCAGGGGATCGAGCTCGAGGTGGGTGGGGACGCTGGCGCCGTGGTCTGGGGCGACCACGACATGCTCGTCACGGCGGTGCGCAACCTGCTGGACAACGCCGTGGCGTACTCCGAGTCGGGCACCCGCATCGGGGTCGGCACCGCGATCCGCGAGGAGGCGGGGGTGGTGGAGATCGCCGTCGTCGACCAGGGGATCGGCATCCCGGCTGCCGAGCAGCCGCGGCTGTTCGAGCGGTTCTACCGGGTCGACCCGGCGCGCTCGCGCGACACCGGCGGCACCGGCCTGGGCCTGAGCATCGTCAAGCACGTCGCGGCCGACCATGGCGGCGAGGTCACCGTGTGGTCGGAGCCCGGTCGCGGGTCGACGTTCACCGTCCGGCTGCCCACGGTCCGTCCCGTCCCCGACACCCCCGGGTCGCCTCCCGGGTCCAGCACCGATGGCGCGCAGCCCAGCGCGCCCCCTGCCGAAGGAGCCGATCGATGACCCGCATCCTCGTGGTCGAGGACGAGGAGTCCTACCGCGACCCCCTCGCCTACCTGCTGCGCAAGGAGGGCTTCGAGGTCTCGGTCGCGGCGACCGGCCCGGGCGCGATCGAGGAGTACGACCGCGGTGGTGCCGACCTCGTCCTGCTCGACCTCATGCTCCCCGGCATGAGCGGCACCGAGGTCTGCCGCCAGCTGCGCGTGCGCGGGACCGTCCCGGTGATCATGCTGACCGCCAAGGACGGCGAGATCGACAAGGTGGTGGGGCTCGAGCTGGGCGCCGACGACTACGTGACCAAGCCGTACTCCTCGCGCGAGCTCATCGCGCGGATCCGGGCAGTGCTGCGCCGGCAGGGCGAGGCCCTGCCCGTCGACGAGCAGGTCATCGAGGTCGGCGGGCTGCGCCTGGACCCGGAGCGCCACACAGTCGAGGTCGACGGCGTCGCGACCGCGTTCCCGCTCAAGGAGTTCGAGCTGCTCGAGGTGCTGCTGCGCAACGCCGGCCGGGTGCTGACCCGGGGCCAGCTCATCGACCGGGTCTGGGGATCGGACTACGTCGGGGACACCAAGACCCTCGACGTCCACGTCAAGCGCGTGCGGGCCAAGATCGAGGCGGACCCGGCGAACCCGGTGCGCCTGCTCACGGTGCGCGGTCTCGGCTACAAGGTGTCCGACGACTAGCGCCGCGGTCCCGCCCGCAAGCGCCCCGTGGAGTTCACCGTGCGTTCATCCGGTGGCGGGCATCGGTTCACGGCGACTGCCTAGCGTCAGCGCTGTCAACGGATCGAGCCCGACCGGGCACTTCGAGAGGCACACACACGTGAACCGCACCATCTACCGCGCCGCCGCCCCGGCCGCGCTCCTCCTGCTCGCGCTGACCGCCTGTGGCGGGGCCAACGAGACCGAGTCCGGCTCCGGCGGCGCCGCCGAGGGCTCCGCGCTCTCCGGCGAGGTCATCGCCGACGGCTCGTCGACCGTCGGCCCGCTCACCTCGGCCGCCGGGGAGCTGTTCCGCGAGGTCGAGTCCGGCGTCAACGTCTCGGTCGGCACGTCCGGCACGGGCGGCGGCTTCGAGGTCTTCTGCCAGGACCAGACGGACATCTCCAACGCCTCGCGCCCGATCAAGGACGAGGAGGCGCAGCTCTGCGCCGACGCCGGGATCGAGTTCACCGAGCTCACCGTCGCGACGGACGCGCTGACCGTCGTGGTCTCCGCCGAGAACGACTTCATCCAGTGCCTGTCCGTCGAGCAGCTCGCGACCCTCTGGGGCCCGGACGCCGAGGGCACGGTCATGACGTGGGACCAGGTCGACCCGTCGTTCCCCGCCGAGCCGATCGAGCTCTACGGCCCCGGCACGGACTCGGGCACCTTCGACTACTTCACCGACGAGATCAACGGTGAGGAGGGTGCCAGCCGCACCGACTACAACGCCTCGGAGGACGACAACGTCCTGGTCCAGGGCGTGTCCGGCTCGGCCAACGCGCTCGGCTACTTCGGGTTCACCTACTTCGAGGAGAACGCCGAGGCGCTGCGCGCCGTCGAGATCGACAACGGCGCCGGCTGCGTCGCCCCGAACGCCGAGACGGCGGCCGACGGCAGCTACGCGCCGCTGGCCCGCCCGCTCTTCATCTACGTCAACAACACCTCGTTCGCCGAGAAGGCGCACGTCGCGGAGTTCGTGAAGTTCTACGCTGCCAACGACGCCGACATCGCCGAGGCCGCCGCGTACATCCCGCTGAACGACGAGGCGTCGGCCGCGCTCGTCGCCGCCGTCGAGGCCATCGGCTGACCCAGAGCTCGACGGAAGGTCACACCTGGTGAGCACCTCACCCCTGCACGGGGCCTCGTCCTCCGCCGTCGGCGGAGCGGCGGGGCCCCGTGCGGGCCGCCCCCCGCGGCCCACGTCCCTGAGCCGTCAGTCCCCGCGGTACGGCGAGCGGCTGGCGCTGACCGGCCTGGCCGGCGCGGCCCTCCTCTCGGTGCTCGTCACCGTCGGGATCGTCGTCGCGCTCGTCGTGCCCGCACTGGAGTTCTTCCAGACGGTCAGCGTCGTGGAGTTCCTCACGGGCACCAAGTGGGCGCCCCGGTTCGAGAACCAGGAGGCCTACGGCGTCCTGCCGCTGGTCACCGGCACCCTGTGGACCACCGTCATCTCCCTGGCGATCGCCATCCCGTTCGGCCTCGGCGCGGCGGTGTACCTGTCCGAGTACGCCCCGAGCGGTGTGCGCAAGGTGCTCAAGCCGGTGCTCGAGCTCCTGGCGGGCATCCCCTCGGTGGTCTACGGCTTCTTCGCCCTGACCTTCATCGCCCCGGTGGTGCTCCAGCAGATCCTCAGCATCGAGGTCGGCACCTTCAGCGTCCTCGCCGCGGGCATCGCGCTCGGCATCATGATCATCCCCACGGTCGCCTCGCTGTCGGAGGACGCGATGAGCGCCGTGCCCAACGCGCTGCGCCAGGGGTCGTTGGCCCTGGGCGCCAACCGCATGCGCACCACGCTGCGCGTCGTCTTCCCCGCGGCCATCTCCGGCATCGCGGCCTCGATCGTGCTGGGCCTGTCCCGCGCCGTCGGCGAGACGATGATCGTGGCCCTCGCCGCGGGGACCCAGCCGCGCATGGTGGCGAGCCCCACCGAGCTGGGCCAGACGATGACCGGCTACATCGCTCAGACGGCGACGGGCGAGAGCACCCCGGGCACCATCGGCTACGACTCGCTCTACGCCGTCGGCCTGCTGCTCTTCCTGCTCACCCTCGTCATCAACATCATCAGCATCCGGCTGGTCCGCAAGTTCCGAGAGGCGTACTGATGGCCACCATCGGGGCACTCGCCAGCAGCGCCGTCGCGCGCCCGCTGCGCGCCCAGCAGCACTCCGACAGCAGCCCGGCGTCGATCGGCTTCCTCGTCGCGCTCTGGGCAGCCCTCGCGTTCGCGATCTCGGCGCTGCTCGCCCTGCTCGTCACGTCGTTCATCCAGGGCCTGCCCCGGCTGGACGCCAACCTCTTCACGCAGTACGCCTCGGAGCTGCACCCCGAGACCGCCGGTGCACGGGCCGCGATCCTGGGGTCGTTCTGGGTGATCGGCACCACGGCACTCCTCGCCATCCCGCTGGGCCTGGCCGCGGCCGTGTACCTCGAGGAGTTCGCCGACCCGCGCCGCTGGTACAACAAGCTCGTCGAGGTCAACCTGCAGAACCTCGCGGCCGTCCCGGCGATCCTCTACGGCATGCTCACCGCGGGCCTGGCGCTGTCCATCGGGCTGCGGCGCGGCGTGGTGCTCGCCGGCGGCATCGCCCTGGCGCTGCTCATCCTGCCGGTCATCATCATCTCGACGCGAGAGGCCCTGCGGGCCGTCCCGTCGGAGATCCGGCAGGGCTCGCTCGCGCTGGGGGCCACGCCGCTGAAGACCGTCTGGTACCAGACGCTGCCCTCGGCGATCCCCGGCATCGCGACGGGCACCATCCTGTCGCTGTCCCGTGCGCTCGGCGAGGCCGCGCCCCTGCTCATGCTGGGCGCGGTCGTGTTCATCACGTACGACCCAGACGGCGTGCTCTCGGGGTTCACCACGCTGCCGATCCAGATCTTCAACTGGGCCGGTCGCGCACAGCCGGAGTTCCAGACCCTCGCCTCCGCGGCGATCATCGTGCTGCTCGGCATGCTGCTCATGATGAACGCGGTCGCGATCGCGATCCGCAACCGCTACCAGAAGCGCTGGTGATCCCGTGACCACCCCGATCTCCGACCTCAACGCGCCCGGCGCCCCGACCCCAGGACAGCCCATGAGCGACAGCCCGACGTCGACCGCCCCGGTCCGGCTCACCACCGACCCGACCGGCCGCGCCACGCGCACCCTTCCGGCCGCGACCCCGGTCATCGAGATGACCGACGTCGACATCTTCTACGGCGCCTTCCGTGCCGTCAGCGGCGTGACGCTGCCCTTCGGTCGCAACGAGATCACGGCGCTCATCGGGCCATCCGGCTGCGGCAAGTCCACCGTGCTGCGCAGCCTCAACCGGATGAACGACCTCATCATCGGCGCGCGCGTCGAGGGCTCGATCACGTACCACGGGCAGGACATCTACGCCAAGGACGTCGACCCGATCGAGGTACGTCGGCGGCTCGGGATGGTCTTCCAGAAGCCCAACCCGTTCCCGAAGTCGATCTACGACAACGTCGCCTACGGCCCCAAGGTCACCGGCATGAAGGTCGAGTCGATGGACGACCTCGTCGAGCAGTCGCTGCGCGGCGCTGCGCTGTGGGACGAGGTGAAGGACAAGCTCAAGCAGTCGGCGTACGGGCTGTCCGGCGGCCAGCAGCAGCGGCTCTGCATCGCGCGCACCATCGCGGTGGAGCCCGAGGTCATCCTCATGGACGAGCCGTGCTCCGCCCTGGACCCGATCGCCACGGCGCGCATCGAGGACCTCATGATCGAGCTGTCCGAGGACTACACGATCATCATCGTCACCCACAACATGCAGCAGGCCGCGCGGGTGGCGGACCGGACGGCGTTCTTCACGGCCCAGGCGGCCGAGGGCTCCGGGGACCGGACGGGGCTGCTCGTGGAGTTCGACCTCACGTCGAAGATCTTCTCCGACCCGGCCGACCAGCGCACCGAGGACTACATCTCCGGCCGCTTCGGCTGAGCCGCGGGGCGCCTCGGTCGGGTCCGGTCGCGACCGGACCGGGTCGGCCGGTCTCAGGCGCCGTCGGCCGCCGGGACGAGGTCCGCGTACTCCGGGAGCGTGCCGTCGAGCACCGGGACGTCGAGCGTCGTGGCGCCACCCGCGTCGGAGTCGATGTGCACCGTCACCATGGCGCCGGGCGGCGCCGGGACGGCCTCGAGGTCGACCGGCTCGTCCCGCGGGCCGAGCCGGACGGTGGCGCCGCCGTCGAGCGCGATCGTGGTGTCCGCGCCGTCGCCCAGGCCGATGGTCAGCTCCACCGGGCTGGGGCCGCGGTTGGTCGCCGAGCCAAGGATCGTGCCGGGGGCGCCCTCGGCGACGCTGAGCACCAGCACGTTGGCCAGCTCGACGTCGCCGATCACGAGGCCCAGCCCGTCCGACGGGTCGTAGGGGACGGACGTGGTGATCTCGTTGGTCGCGGAGCACCCGGTCAGTGCCAGGGACAGTCCGAGGGCGGCCACCGCGAGGTGGCGGGGGTGGCGCAGGCTGGTCACGGAGGCTCCCGGGTCGCGGCGAGGAGGGGCACGCAGTGCGGCGCCAGCCTAGTGCCCCGCACGGCCGTGCGGGAGGTGGCGCCCCTGACCTGCGCAAACGCATCCCGGCGCAGGTCAGGGGCGCGTGGGGGCATGGTAAGATGGGCACCCGCGAAAGGGGACGCCTCCACATGACTTTTGCCGTAGGCGAGACCGTTGTCTACCCGCACCACGGGGCAGCGCTCATCGAAGAGATCAAGGTCCGCACCATCCGGGGCGAGGAGAAGCTGTACCTCAAGCTCAAGGTCGCCCAGGGCGACCTGACCATCGAGGTGCCGGCGGAGAACGTCGACCTCGTGGGCGTGCGTGACGTCGTCGGGCAGGAGGGCCTCGAGAAGGTCTTCGACGTCCTGCGCGCCCCGTACACCGAGGAGCCGACCAACTGGTCGCGCCGGTACAAGGCCAACCTCGAGAAGCTCGCCTCCGGCGACGTCATCAAGGTCGCCGAGGTGGTTCGCGACCTGTCGCGCCGCGACGCCGACCGTGGGCTCTCCGCCGGCGAGAAGCGCATGCTGGCCAAGGCCCGGCAGATCCTCGTCTCCGAGCTCGCCCTGGCGGAGCACACCGAGGAGGAGAAGGCCGAGGCCATCCTCGACGAGGTCCTGGCGTCCTGACGGGCGCCGGCTGACCTGCGCCGTCCACCGACCGTGCGCGCCGTCGCCATCCTCACCGCCGCGGGCAGCGGCGAGCGTCTGGGCGGCGGCGGGCCCAAGGCCCTCGTCGAGCTCGGCGGGGTGCCGCTCGTCGTGCGCGCCGCCCACGCCCTGCTGGGCTCGGGCGTCGTGGACCACCTGGTCGTCACGGCGCCGGGCGATGCCGTGGTCCAGGTCGCGGATGCCCTGGCGCGCGCCGAGCCGCCCGTCGCGGCGGACGTCGTCGTCGGCGGCGCCTCGCGGCAGGCCTCGGTCGCGGCCGGGCTGGCCGTGGTCGCTGCCCTGCCGGGCGCCGGCCCGGGGCTCGTGGTGCTCGTGCACGACGCCGCCCGGCCGCAGGTCCCCGCCGACGTGGTGCGCCGCGTCGTCGCCGCCGTCCGGGCGGGGCACGGCGCCGTGGTCCCCGGGCTGCCGGTGACCGACACGGTCAAGCAGGTGGATGCGCCGCGCGACGGCGCAGCGCGCGTGCTGGGCACACCCGACCGGCGTGCGCTGCGCGCCGTGCAGACCCCCCAGGGGTTCACGCTCGACGTCCTCGCCCGCGCCCATGGCGCCGGGGCCGCACGGGCCGGTGACGAGGCGACCGCCGCGACCGACGACGCCGCCCTGGTCGAGGCGCTCGGCCTGGACGTCTGGGTGGTCGACGGCCACGAGGACGCCATGAAGATCACCACGGCGCGCGACCTCGCGGTGGCCCATGCCCTGCTCGCCCCCGAGCCGCCGGACGGTGGCCGATGAGCGGCCTGCGCGGGCTGCCCCGCACGGGGATCGGGGTGGACGTGCACGCGTTCGCCGCACCGGGCTCTGGCCGGCCGATGTGGCTCGCGGGGCTGCACTGGCCGGGCGAGGTGGGCCTCGTGGGCCACTCCGACGCCGATGTCGCGGCGCACGCCGCGGCGGACGCGCTGCTGTCGGCCGCCGGGCTGGGCGACCTGGGCTCGAACTTCGGCACCGCGGAGCCGCAGTGGGCTGGGGCGTCGGGGGCCGTGCTCCTCGCCGAGGCCGCGCACCGCGTGCGGTCCGCGGGGTTCACCATCGGCAACGTCGCGGTGCAGGTCATCGGGGTGCGCCCGAGGATCGGTGCGCGCAGGGCCGCGGCCCAGGCCGCGCTGTCCGCCGCGTGCGGTGCGCCGGTGTCAGTCTCGGCCACCACCACCGACGGGCTCGGGCTCACGGGTCGGGGCGAGGGTGTGGCCGCCATCGCCACCGCCCTGGTCGTCACGCTGGCCTGAGGGCGGGCGCGCCGGCACGGGCCGCAGGCTGCCGAGCAGCACCCCACCGACGACCAGCGCCCCGAGGGCGAGCTCGATGCTCGCCGGCCGCTCGCGCAGCACGAGCCAGGAGGTCGCGAACCCCGCGACCGGGACGAGCATGGAGAACGGCGCCACCGTGCTCGACGGGTAGCGCGCGAGCAGCGTGGTCCACAGCCCCGAGCCGAGCACCGTCGCGACGAGCACGGTGTAGGCGAGGCCGGCGAGCGCGAGAGTGGCCCGCGGCGTGCCGAGGGTGGTCAACGAGGTGCCGATCGCCGCAGGCCCGTCGAGGAGCAGCGCGAGGCCGAGCATCGGCAGCGGCGGGACGGCCGCCATCCACAGGGTCAGGCGCAGCGGGCTGTCCGGCGCGGCCTGGCGGGAGCTGAGGTTGCCCAGCGCCCAGCCCAGCCCGCCGCACAGCGTCAGCACCACGGGCAGCAGGGCAGCGCCGCCCCCGAGCCCCGCGCGGTGCACGGCGATCCCGGTCAGCCCCACCACTGCCAGGCCCGTGCCGAGCACCTGACGCCCGGTGAGCCGCTCGCGCAGCAGGGCCGCACCGAGCAGCACGGTGAACGGTGCCGAGGCCTGCAGCACGAGGGAGGCGAGCCCCGTCGGCATGCCCTGGGCCATCGCGAGGTAGAGGAAGGCGAACTGCAGCACGCCGAAGCCGAGCCCGTAGCCCAGCAGCCAGCGCGTGCGCACGGCGGGCCGCGGCACGAGCAGCACCGTCGGCACGGCGATGAGGGCGAACCGCAGGGCCACGAGGAAGAGCGGCGGGAAGTGCTCGAGCGAGAGGTGGATGGCGGTGAAGTTGGCACCCCAGACCAGCGCGACGACGACGGCGACGGCGCGGTCACGGGGGAGCATGCCCACGAGTCTGGGAGACGACGCGGTTTCAGCACCAGCGAAAGATCCTTCACCAACCCTGTAGCGTCACGACATGGACCCGCTGCACCTCGAGACCCTGCGCGCCGTGCACGACCGCGGCGGCGTCACCGCCGCCGCCCTGGTGCTGCGCCTGACGCCGTCGGCCGTCTCCCAGCAGCTCAAGGCGCTGCAGCGCGTCGCGGGCGTCCCGCTCACCGAGCGCGTGGGGCGTGGGCTGCGGCTGACGCCCGCCGGCGAGGCGCTGGCGGCCAGCGCGGTGGACGTCGCCGTGGCCCTGCGGCGCGCGGAGGCGGCCTGCGACGCGTTCCTCGCCCGGCCCACGGGCACGGTGCGCCTCGCGGCGTTCCAGAGCGGCGCCCAGATGCTCGTACCGGGACTGCTCACGCGGCTGGCCGCCGATCCGGGCATCACGCTGCAGGTGGCGGACGAGGACGTCGCCCAGCGCGACTTCCCGGCCCTGACGGCGGACGCCGACGTCGTCCTCGCGCACCGCCCGGACCGCGGGCACGCCTGGGACCCGGCGGTGCGCGTGGTGCCGCTGCTGCGTGAGCCGCTCGACGTCGCGCTGCCGCTCGGCCACCGGCTGGCCGACCGCGAGTC